>NZ_BBPW01000001.1:0-20736 GCF_001028545.1 Treponema endosymbiont of Eucomonympha sp.
AATTCCCCGCCGGCGCTTGAGGGCACGGAAGACGATTTCAATGAAATACTCCGTAGCTCGCTGCGGAGTATTTCATTCATACCTCCCATTTTTACCTCTTTTCCCCATTCAGTCCACACTACCTAGAGCGCGTCGTTTCTTTGCGCGAAGTCGCTTGCGCAACCTTGACACGGCGTTGCCCGCCTACTATCATCTTTCCTCAATCATGGCAGAAAACAGACAGTCGCACGACGCGGACGCCGCCGGTTTTGCGGTGGTCGACGTCGAACGGAGCGTGCGCACCGGATATCCCGAAGTCGTGTACTGCGCGGGCAAAACGGACGAGCAGGCGGAGCGCATCATCGCCGCAATGCGGGAGCGTGGCATTCCGGCGCTGGGCACAAAAGCGCGCGAATCGCTTGCCGAACGCGTTGCCACCCGGTTCCCCGACGCCGCATACGACCGCACAGCGAAGACGCTTGTCGTCGGTACGTTTTGTGCGCGGGAAAACCGGACGGGACTCGTCGCCGTGGTATGCGCGGGCACATCTGATTTGCCAGTAGCCCTCGAAGCGGCGCGGACGGCGGAGTTTTTCGGCAGCCGCGTGGAAGTCGTCGCCGACGTGGGCGTCGCGGGCATTCACCGGCTCTTTGCCCGCCTCGACGACATAAAAAAAGCGCGGGTCATCGTCGCCGCCGCCGGTATGGAAGGCGCGCTGCCCAGCGTTATCGCGGGGCTGGTTTCCGCGCCAGTCATCGCGCTGCCTACCAGTATCGGCTACGGCGCGTCGTTCGGCGGGCTATCGGCGCTGCTGGGAATGCTCAACGCCTGCGCGCCGGGCATTTCGGTGGTGAATATCGACAACGGGTTCGGGGCTGGGTATCAGGCGAATTTAATCAACAAGCTATAAATTCAGAATGCAGCGTTCAGCCTTCGCAAGACGCCCGTGTTTCTTGCATAAACCCGGCATAACGGTGAAGCGTAGAGGCAGGGGGGAAATGTGGCGGATTTCTGTTTTTTGCCTTGCAGCTCAAGGTTTTGACCCGGAAACGGAAGTCTTTGGTTTCCGGGTTAGGAAGTGTGAACTTGAAAATAGAGGAACAAACATCTGATATGAATGTCGGCGACGAAGAAATCGGTGAACTTTGCGCAGCGCATAGCTATTCCCCGCCGACGCTTGAGGACACGGAAGACGTTTTCAATGACGTGTCGTGCCCGGTCCAGTTCGTGGTTGTACATTTTGCTCTTTCCGGCTTTTAACCGGAGGGATAACTGCGCTTATATCAGCTCCCTTAAGCATGTCGAACAGTTCTTACGTGTCATATGCCTTGTCCGCAAGGACTTCCATTCCTCCATAAGGTGAGACGCTTGGTTACGATCTGTGCCGCTTGCCGATATTCCGTACTATTCAACTATCAAGTGTAATTCGCTGTTCAACCACTTTTGTGCGACTCATATCCTGACTGCCGCCTCGTGCACCGCATGTATCCACGTGTGCTTTGATATAGGTCGAATCTATCATAAGAATATCCCCGGCAGGCTCGCCTATTGCGGCATCCGACAGTATTTTCTAGAGCCTTTTGTCGTGTTAATACGTTTTAGGATTTATGTTATAAGAGGACGCATTATGCAACGCGTTTAAATGGTATTATATGAAACTTGTATAGATAAAGGAGTTTGAGGTGGAAAGAAATAACTACACGCCGATGCTTCTCAATGAATTTCAAGCGTGGTATGAAAAAAAGTATAGGCGAAATGAAGATTCTTATAAAACTTTAATTGTAAAAACCAAGTTATCGGTTTTATCAAAAGTTGATTTTATCGGTTTCTTCTACAAATTTATTGGAGACGGCGGGAAGGTACAAAGCTGTGAAAATAGAACAAAAAACTTATTCAGAAACGAAACGTTGGAGAATAACTATAATGCTTTCCGCGTATATGTTTTGGAACCGTTTAGTAACAATTTTAACGTAAAGAATTGGCTTTTTTATAAAAATTCACAAATCAGATATTTTGGAATTGGAATATCAACAATATATCTGAATAGAATTGATAAGAATCATTATCCAATACCAAATAACAAAACCCTTGATGGTTTACAACAACTTAGCTTTGATATTCCTTCAACAAAAACATGGAAGAATTATCGTAAGGTTTAGGATATTCAAAATGAATTAATTGCTACTCATGTTTTTTTGAATAATTATTTTAAAGTTGATGCATTAAATCAATATATTATAGGAGAGAAAGAGGGCTGTGAACTATTAAAAAATAGCAATGAGTATGCTCAAAATGATGAAGAAATCACTTCGGATATTAATGCGGATGTGTATATAAATAATAGAATTAATTTATTAAATAAAATTACAGAATATGCCAGCACGGGGAATACCTATATCATAATTAATTCAAAGGCATATAAACGCGATAGATATCAAAGTGGTTTAATTAAAAAATATAGAGGAAATAAATGCCAATTTTATTCGCATACAATTCGGAAGCAAAATGGCGAATACTATATTGAAGCATCTCGTATTACATCAAAGCTAGAAGGTGGTGACGAGAAACTCGAAAACATTTTAGTGTTATATCCAAATTGCCACAAGCTATTCGATCTTGGCTCTAGAGAAAAAATCGAAAGGACAAAAACGAAATATTCGGTAAAATTAAACGGGGAAGAATATTTTATAACACTTGACTAATAAATATTGTAATGTGCCCGATTTCACTCCCTATTTCCTTCACTTATGCTACATTGCTCGTTATGAATATCGTTATCTCCGTAAACAAACATATTCCCGACGACAACCTCGAAACCCTCAAATTCATAGAAGCGAACATCCTTGACCGTATCTATCTTGCCCTGCCCTTTTTCAGCAAGCAGAAGACACGGCGGTATTTTCTTGAGATCGCTGGAAAATTTTGTGCAATAGTCAGTGCTATGGCGGAAATCGGTAATGTTTTTGTTTTTCCCGTAAGGGGAACACCGACCGCGCCGCCGAAGCCCTCGCGGGAAGCAGCGGAGGTTTCGCTGCACGCAGCGAGAGTTATTCTGCAAGCGGTGAGAGTCATACTGGAAGCGGTAAGACTTATTCTGGAAGCAGCGAAGGTCATACTGGAAGCAGTGAGACTTATTCTGCACGCAGCGAAAGTCATACTGGAAGCAGCGAAAGTCGTACTGCGTGCAGCGAAGACCGTAATGCTGTGCAAAATCGTATACGGGAGCGGACGAATAGGTGGAAATAACTTATCCCGTATCGATTCCTTCATCCTCCCCGCGTATGCCGCACCGCCTCTTATGGGACACTTTCCCGCCGACCGTATCCGCTTCGTCCCCGCGGGGCGCGCTCCACCTATATACGCAAAAAGCGCAGCCCGTGCGGACTGCGCTTTTTAATGGTTCTGCGTTTCGCCGTAAGGCTACATGACGATTTCCACGTCTTCGTCTTTCGCGGCGCGGTCCTGTCTGTCCATAAGCGCTTCGGTGATTTTTTCCACCAAGCGGAGCGAACCCCGGTAGCCCACTATGGGGAAATACGAGTGCGCATAGCGGTCAAGAATCGGGAAACCCACCCGCACGAATGGAATATCCTCCGCCTTGGCAATTTGCTTGCCGTAGCTCGTGCCGAGCAGAATGTCCACCGGTTCATTCTTAATCCACTGGTGCAGTTCAAACAAATCCCCCGGAGCCTTCACCGTGCAGCCCGTAACGCCCGCCCGCGCAAAAAGCTCTGTGCCTTTGCGCATGAACGCGTCGCCCGGCGTGCCGGTCAGCACGTATTTGGGAATCATTCCCAGTTCAAGCGCAAGCGAGGTCAAGCCGAGCACCGTGTCGGGGTCGCCGAAAATCGCCGCCTTTTTGCCCGAAAGGTAAAAGTGCGAGTCCAGAATCACGTCCACCAGTTGCCCGCGCTCTTCTTCAAGCTCGTAGGGCACCTCGTTTTTCGTCCAGTGCGAAAGCCGCACCAAAAACGTATCAGTGTTCGCAATGCTTATCGGCAGCGGCAGAAGCTCATACTTTACGCCGCATTTCCGGTCGAGCGCGTTTGCCGGCTCCTCGCTCGTCAGCTCGCCGAGCGCAAACACCTTTTCGCAGTCGCCCAGCGACACAATCTCGCCGATTGTCGTGCCGCCCTTCGGATACATTGCGTAGGTGCCCGTCATCGGCGCGTCCATAACCTGACTCGTGTCAGGGAACATAATTGTCGGCGCGTTCATCAGCTTCGCAATGCGCTTCAGTTCCCGCATGTCTCCCGGGTTGACGAAGCCGGGAAAAATCACCGACTTGCCGTTCGGCTTGCCGCTCGACTTCGCGAGGTATTTGATGAAGCCGCTCATCATGTTAAAGAAACCGTTTATGTGGCTGCCCACATAGCTCGGCGTGTTCGTGTGGACGACGAGCTTTCCCTCGGGAATCTCCATATCCCGAATGTACGCATTCATGTCGTCGCCGATAGTCTCGGAAAGGCAGGTCGTGTGCACCGCGATAATGTCGGGGTTGTAAATCTCGAATATGTTTTTCGCGGCGGTGCGAATGTTGCTGCCCCCCCCGAATACCGACGCGCCTTCGGTGAATGAACTCGACGAGGCTATCGCCGGCTCCTTGAAGTGGCGCGACAGGAACGTGCGGTGATACGAACAGCAGCCCTGCGAGCCGTGGCTGTGCGGCATGCAGTTGTGCACCCCCAGCGCGGCATACAGCGCCCCCACCGGCTGGCACGTTTTGCACGGGTTAATCCGAAGCGCGGTGCGCTCGCTTGTTTCTATAGGCGTCAAATTAAGCATTTCCGCCTCCTGCGCTTACCGTAGCTTCAAGAATCGGCTCGTTTTTCCACGGCGGCGTTACCAGTTTCCACGCGGGCGCGTAAATGCCCATAGTAACGTCCCGCGCAAAGTTTATTGCCCCCTGAAACCCCGCATACGGGCCGCTGTAGTCGTAAGAGTGAAGCTGCCGCGACACCACGCCTGCCTTTTGCAGCACGTATTTGTCTTTAATGCCCGACATAAAGATATCCGGCTTCAGTTCCGCAAGGAAAGCCTCGGTTTCGTAATGGTTCAGGTCGTCCACCACCACGCTGCCGTTCTTCATGTCGGGGATGATTCCCGCATAATCCTCAAGCTGGATTTTGCCCTTCAGCTCGGCGTAACGTTCCGGTGTCAGGTACGCGCGATAGTGCAGCTCGTCTTTTTCAACGTCCAAATGCTCAATGTTCTTGTTGTCCGCGTCTATTTTGATAGACGGGATAACCTTTCGCCCTTCGTAGTCGTCGCGGTGCGCGAACTCGTGTCCCGCAAGCACCGTAGACATGCCGAAATCCGCGAGCAGGAACTGATAGTGGTGCGAGCGCGAGCCACCCACATACAGCGCGGCAGTCTTGCCTTTGAGCTTTTCGCGGTAAAACTCGCGCGCTTCCGTTATCTGCGCCAGTTCGTCTTCGATGACCGCTTCCGTCCGCGCCGACAGTTCCCCGTCGCCAAAGAAAAGCGCCATTTCCCGAAGCGATTTAATCGTCGCGTCGATTCCGATAAAGTTGACTTTGAGCCAGTGGACGCCGTATTTGGTCTCCATCATTTCGGCGATATAGTTAATGGAGCGGTGGCACTGTACGAGGTTCAGGTTGGCAAAATGCGCGTTCTGCAAATCCTCGTAACTCCCGTCCCCCGTCATCACCGAGATGATTTCGTAGCCGATGCGTTTCAGAATGCGCTCGGTTTCCCAGCCGTCCCCGCCGATATTGTATTCGCCGAGCAGGTTCACCGTATGTTTGGTCTTCGGCGGCTTGTCGCCCGTCCCGATGATGCGCCGCATGACGGTGTTGTTGGCGATATGGTGCCCGCCGCTCTGGCTCACGCCCTTGTATCCTTCGCAGCTAAAAGCCATGCATTGTATGCCATACTGCTTTTCGGCGTCTGCCGCCACCGCGTGAATGTCGTCGCCGATAAGCCCCACCGGGCAGGTGGAGCATATCATAATGTGCTTGGGGTGAAAAATCTCCATAGCTTCTTTGATAGCCCTCCGGAGTTTTTTGTCGCCGCCGAACACAATATCCGGCTCCTGCATATCGGTTGAAAAACAGTACTGCGTGAAGCTCGCGCCGTTTTCTACCCGCGCCTTATTGCGCCGCGTGCCCCACGAATAGAACCCGCAGCCGATAGGCCCGTGCGTTAGCACCAACACGTCCTTGAGCGGACCGAGCACTACGCCTTTGCACCCCGCATAGCAACAGCCGCGGTTGGTCATAATGCCGGGCACCGCGCGCGTGTTTGCGACAATCTGCTGGTCGGGCGAGCTCTCGTCTATTTCGACGATATGCTCCTTCCGGTTTTTGTACACCCGCGCGCTGTATTTGTCCAGCACCTTTGTTCTTGCGCTTACCATAAATCCTTCTTTCCTTTTTTTAATCTTTACAATGTGTTTTCGCCTGTACGGACGCCGTAGGTTTCCGCTATCGGCAGGATAAAAACCCGCCCGTCGCCAGGATTCCCCGTCTGGTTTATGTTGACGATAGTCTTTACCGCCAGCTCGACTTGGTCATCTTCGATAATCAGCGTGAAAAAACGCTTGGGAATAAGCCGCATACTTTCGGTGAGGGATTCGCCCACGCTGGACACCGGCAGCTCGCCGTTTTCCACCACCAATTGTAATAGATTCGGGTCGAGGTGTTTCTTCCCCCTGCCGAGGCAAGGGCGGCACAGAAAGGCTGGAAAGCCCGCGTTCGCCAGCGCTTCTTTCGTGGCGTTGACCTTGTTCGTCCGAATGAACGTCATAATCTCTTTCATCGTCCCTCCTTACAGCCCCTGTTTGCCGGTGCTGATAGTATAGGCGTCCAATACCGGACTGACAAAGATGCGCCCGTCGCCGAAATGCCCCTTTTCACCGGTGCGGGCGTTCCGCATAATGGTTTTCACCACGTCGTCTTTGTCTTCGTCGTTTACCACCAAGAGGAGCATTTCCTTGGGGATTTCGTCATAATGCACGTCCCCGATAGAGATGCCCTTCTGCTTGCCGCGCCCGAACACGTCCATTTTTGTTACCGCCGGAAAACCTGCGGCCAGCAATTCGCTCAGCACAATACCCACTTTTTCGGGGCGGATGATTGCTCGTATCAGTATCATAAAAGTCTCCTTCGTTTTTCGTTTGCTAATGCGCTGGGATTTTTGTAGAGGCGAAAGCGTTTGGGCAAGTCTGCGAAGCCCCGCTTTCCGCTCCTTAAAAATCTCCAGTGGTTTTATATGTCCATAAGCCCGTGTTCCATGAGCAGGGATTCCAGTTCGTCCTGCTTCATGGGCTTGGGAATGACGAATAAGTCGTTGCCGTCGATTTTTGCGGCAAGCTGGCGGTATTCTTCTGCCTGATTGCAGGTCGGGTCAAACTCAATAACCGTCTTTTTATTGATTTCCGCCCGCTGCACCATGTTGTCTCGCGGCACGAAGTGAATCATCTGCGAGCCGAGTTTTTTGGCGAATGCGTCCACCAGTTCCCGCTCGCCGTCGACTTTGCGGCTGTTGCAGATGATTCCGCCGAGTCGGCAGCCACCGGTATTAGCGTATTTCAGAATGCCCTTGGAAATATTGTTCGCCGCATACAATGCCATCATTTCGCCGGACGCGACGATATAGATTTCCTGCGCTTTGCCTTCGCGGAGAGGCATCGCAAATCCTCCGCAGACAACGTCGCCTAATACGTCGTAGAACACATAGTCAAGGTCTTCGGTGTACGCGCCGAGCCGTTCCAAAAGCCCTATCGACGTGATGATGCCGCGCCCGGCGCACCCGACGCCCGGCTCCGGGCCGCCCGATTCCACACACCTAATGCCGGAAAAGCCGGGCTTCAGCACAAGGTCAAGGTCAACGTCCTCTCCTTCTTCCCGCAGTGTGTCCAGCACGGTCTGCTGGGCGAGACCGCCTAAGATAAGCCGCGTCGAGTCCGCTTTGGGGTCGCAGCCCACAATCATAATGTGCTTGCCCATAGTGCCAAGTCCCGCGTTCAGGTTTTGGGTGGTGGTCGATTTGCCGATTCCGCCCTTGCCGTAGATAGCTACCTGCCTCATTCGTAATCCTCCGTAATTAAAGAAAATATGTACATTGCCGAAGCAAAAAAAAACGACAATGCGCCCGAGAGCACCATTGCCGTTGATTTCGGGGCTACTCTAGCACAGAAAAATTATTTCGTCAACAGGAAACGGGCTCTGGTAGATATTTTTCTTTGCTTTTTCCGACACGCTGCGAATTGCGGGCAGCGGTGTAGCAAAAATGCGGACGGGCAAGACGCCGAATTTCGCTATCCGCCTCGCAGCACTGTCGTTCCGTTGGCGCGGCTTCAGGAAAAATGCGTATCCGGCGGGCGGTGATTCGCGTGAGTGGGACGGTTTTTTGTCGGACGCGGGGCAGACGACACTACCGTTCGAGTGCTTATAGAAGAAGGCGAATTATAACGGGACGGATTCCGCAGCCACGAGACTTCCGCCGAGGTCAGGTTCCGCGTCCCGCCTTCACGGAGCGAGCCGATTTCGAGTATGCCGATTCGGGTACGCGAGAGGCGCTTAATCGGCACCTCGAAATGTGCGAACACCCGCCGAATCTCGCGGTTCTTGCCCTCGACCAATGCAATGCGGACGCGGAGCGGCGCAAGCTGCCTGATAGCGCTGCACCGGTAGAAAACGCCGTCTATGCGAATTCCCCGTGCGAACTGCTCGACCAGCGCGCCGGGGATAGGGGCGGTTGTGTCGGCGATATATTCCTTCTCGATATTCGACGAAGGGTGCGAAACGCGGGCGGCAAAATCCCCGTCGTTGGTAAAGATGAGCAGCCCCGACGAGTACATATCGAGCCGCCCGATATTATAGAGCCGCTCGGCGTAGCGGGACGCGACGATATCTCCCGCGAGGAGGCGGTTTTGCTCGTCGGCGCAGGAGCACACATACCCGACCGGTTTGTTGAGCAGCACGTAGCGTTTCGCCGTTTCGGGCTGCACCCGGTTCCCGTTAAACAACACGGTGTCGGCGGCGGACACTTTCGTGCCGAGTTCCGTTGCCGCACACCCGTTCACCGACACCCTGCCAGCTGTGATGAATTCTTCGCATTTCCGCCTGCTCGCCACGCCCGAAAGCGCGAGGTAGCGCTGCAAGCGCATCGTGCCGAAATCCCCGACGCCGGGGTTCGTCCCGTGCGGCGCGTTTATGCCGTTCGGGTCTGCGCCGGCAGGTTTTGCATCGAGGCATATTCCCCGTAGTACGCTTGTACCTTTCGGGTGTATGTTGCCGGATTCTGAATCAGCAGGGTTCACCTTCCGCGATATGTTTATGCCTCTCGGAGAGACAGTGTTTTTTTTTGTATAGGTTGCTCTCGTCTGCGTTACGCTTATGCCGTTCAGGAGGGGACTTTCTTTTGCTATTTTGTCCGCTCCTGTCTGTGCTGCGCTTGCGCCGTTCTGGGTTGCGCCGCCGACGGCGACTTCCGGGGCAAACTGTGTCGGCAGCGTTTCTCCCGTCTGTTCGTCGGGCGCCGAAGGCTGGCAGCCGGGTTCCGCCGCGTTACCGAAGTTCAAATCGTTCATGTTCGCTCTCCTCAAGCTGCGGCAGGTCGGCAATGCTATTCAGGCGGAAGAATCTGAGGAACTCCTTCGTCGTGCCGAACTGCACCGGCTTCCCCGGCACGTCCTTCTTGCCGACTTCTTTGACGAAGCCGCGCTCGGACAGCAGGCGAATCATGTTGTCTGCCGAAACGCCGCGGATAGCCTCGATTTCCGCGCGGGTTATGGGCTGGGAATACGCGACTATGGCGAGCGTCTCTATCGCGGCGCGGGAAAGGCGGCTTTCGCCCTTCCGCGCGTAGTGCTCACGGAGCGACTCCCAGACGTCCTGCTTCGGGCGCAGCGCCCAGCCGCCCGAAACCCGCGCCAGCTCCACGCCGGAATACTCGGCGGCGTATTTGTCGGCGAGCAGCCCGAGCGCCTCGCCGACCGCGCCCTCCGCCAAGCCCGAAATGCGGGACAGCGCCGCCTCGTCCTGCGGCTCGCTCTCTATAAAGAGAACGGCTTCGATTATCGCCGCTTCCTTTTCCACCCGACTCCCGCCTATGCCGCCTGATACGGGCGGATTTTGATATCGCCGAACGAGCGGCTCTGCCAGATGCTCGCCGTCTTGAACTTGACCGCTTCCAGCACCGCCATAAACGCGCACACGACGTCGAGGAGGCTGCCTTCCCGCACGATTAAGTCGGTCAGGAAGCATTCGCCGCGGCTTTCCAGCAGCCTGCCGAGCAGCGCGAGTTTTTCGGCGAGAGGTATCTCCTCGAACAGGTTCGGAATCTCGCCGGAGGCATACGAGGCGAACAACTGCCGGTATATGCTTCGCATATTCCTGAGCGCGCCCTCGGCGTCTGCCTGTTCCCAGAGCTCCGCCTCGCCGAGCGGCAGCGCCTTCCAGCCGTTGTGCCGCCCGAAGCCCCAGTCCGCGCCCCCTTCCGCCTCGCCGAGCAGGCTCGCCAGCTTGCGGAACTTCTGGTACTCGATAAGCCGGTCGACCAGCCCCTGCCGCGGGTCGGACAGTTCCTCGTCGGCGGGCGAGACTTCGGCAGGCAGCAGCATCTTCGACTTGATATAGAGCAAATCCGCCGCCAGCGCGTAAAACTCGCTCATGCCGGCAAGGTCGTCCGTCGCCCCGTCGAGATATTGCAGAAACTGAGCGGTCAGAGAGGCGAGCGGAATGTCGTAGATATTCAGGTCGTTCGTCTTAATCAGATACAGCAGGAGGTCGAGCGGTCCCTCGAACGCGTCCAGCACGAACGTGCGCCCCTCGCGCAGCCGCCCCGCCGTTTCGGGCTGGGGCTCAAACAATTCCGGCATATCGGCTGTACTGTCGCCGATTCCGCGCAAAATGGCAAGAGGCGATACCCGCGCGGAACGCGGGCAACGTCCGGGGTTCCTTGAGGAAACTCGGCATAGAGGCTTTCGTCCTTCGGCTTGCGGTAGTTCCTTGCAGGGGAACGGCAGATAGGTAAGACCCGTGCCCCGCATTTGAAACACGGGCAGGTTCGGAGTCCCTATGTGGGCAAGTATGGACTGCCGACACGGGCAGGTCGTCATAGAGAAAGGGAACACGGCAAACCCGTTCGGCAGGCAACTGGACGGAAACCTCGTCAAACTCTGCGCATAGGCTGAAACCTGTGTGTCGCGCGTATCGCATACGTGTACTATAAAAGGCAACGGCGTTTGGTGGGCATGAAGCGTTCCCCTTGCAGGGGAACGACCAAGTTCCCTGCAAGGAACTCGGCGCATAGGGCGGGCAGGTTTCAAAACCCGGCACGGGTGGGACGCAGCGAGAGTTTGGCAGCGCTCGTATTCCTATTGACGGTTTCGGCGAGCGGCGCTATTATATGGGCGTGCGTGTGCAACGCGCACGAGGGGCGTCCGCTTTCAGAGCTTGCCTGAGAGACGGATTTGCTGCTGATCTCCGGTACAGCATACGATGTCGAACACACACGAACCGGCTGTGCACCCAGCATTCGCGCAAGCGGGGAACAGTTCCATGAAAAAGTCCAATTGTGCTGTCGGCGCGCTGAACACCGCCGTCATTGCGGCTGCCGGCTGCGCGAACAACGCGCTGAAAGCGCCGGATATCCGCGCGGCGGATTCCGGCGCGCTCGGCGGAGAGCGCGGGGCGTTCCACCAGAATAGGGGTGTCCTCGTTTTCCTCCCGGGAAAAGCCGCGGTCATTCGGATTTACGGGAGCGAAGGTTTTCCCACACAAGAAGAATACGAACACCAGTATACCGCTGAGTTTAAGACGGCGGAGGACGTAAAGCGCAACACAGAGCGCCTGTCCGCCTACCTTGCCGAGTGCGGCATACCCGTCACAGTCTCGGAGCACGAGGATGCTTACAGCACCCGGAGCTACGACCTGTTCTTTGAGGGAAGCAGCGAGTGTGTACCGGGCGCAGTGGAACAGCACCAACGACTGGGGGCAGCTTGCGTTCTATTTCAGCGGCGTGTGGGAGCGCCGTACATTTCGGACTGTCCGGTGGATGGAATATTGCACGGATGCTGATCAAGGATGTTTTCGGCACGGGCAAATATCTCGACCTGTCTACCGGAGAAACGGAGTGGATATTGCCGGAGAACTGGTGGCGGTAAGCAGTACTGCCGCTTTGCTGGCGCTGCGCTCCATTTGCGAGAAATAGTTCCTTAAAAGAAACCAGCGGACAAGCGGACGGGGAGGCAAACATGCTCCCCGCCTTTTTTACGCCCAAAGGCGGGTTTGCCGAAGGGCGGAAAGAAGCGGGATGCGTCTATATACCGAGTTCCCTCAAGGAACTCGGACGTTGCCCGTGCGGGCAACGCCGCTGCCTCTGTGCCGAGTTTGCAACGAGCCTCTGTCTACCTCTAGGTAGTGTGGACTTAAAGGTAGAGGAATAAACACCTGACATGAATAGCGGCGATGAAGGAAGCGGTGAGCTTTGCGTAGTGCATAGCGACTCTCCGCTAACGCTTGAGGGCACGGAAGACGTTTTCAATGATGTGCCGTGCCCGATACAGCTCATGACTGTACGCTCTCTGCTCTTTTCGGCTTTTAACCGGAGGGATGACTGCTGTTATATCCGCTTCCTTAAGCATATCTAGCAGCTCGTTCGTGTCATACGCCTTGTCCGCAAGGAACGCTTCCGTCTCCAAACCCTCCATAGGGAAGAGTGCTTGGCTACAGTCCGCGACAGTACCGCTTGCCGGTATCCCGTACTCGTCAACTGCCAAGTGTAATTTGCTGTTCAGCCCCCTTTTGTACGGCTGATATCCTGACTGCTGCCTTGTGCCCCGCATGCGTTCGCGTGTGCCTTGATATACGTCGAATCTATCATAAAGATATCCCCGGCAGGCTCGCCTATTGCGGCGTCCGCCAGTATTCTCCATATTCCCTTATTCCGCCAGCGGCAAAACCGCTTGTGTATGCTGTTCCAGTTCCCGAATTCTGGCGGTATATCCCTCCACGGAGCGCCTGTACGCGTCTGCCACGCTACCGCGTTGATAAACCAGGCGGTTGTCTTTCGCCACTCTCCCGTGCTTCCCTGCCTGTCCGGGCAACAGGTCTTTTATGCGTTCCCGCGCCTCGTTGCTTATATCGTGACGGTGAATGTCGTCATTTCTTTTCATGCTTTTATTTTATCTCTTTTCCCTATCTAGTTCACACTGCCTAGTACGGGTAAGAACCTAACGTGGTTATCAAGAAGGCTTGCCGAAGAGCGGGAAAAGCGGCAGAGAGGCAGCGAATAGGGCGGCACAGAGGCCACGAACAAAGCTGGGAAAGCCGACGTTTGCACGGGCAAGTGCCTGCCAGCAAGCCCGCTCGGGCAGGCAACTACGCGGAAACCGCCGGCATATCGCTCGGCAGCCCGGTAGGCGCTTGCCCGTATTACGGTTTTATGCCGCCCCTCGGTTGGTTTCCCCGGAAATCCGGTCGTTCGGCTACCGCCGAACGCCGTATCCTACTTCACAAACTGCCTGACCTTGCCCGCAATGCTTGCCGCGTCCAGTCCGTACGTCTTGAGCAGCGCGTCGTAGGGGCCGGTGTCGCCGAAACGGTCTGCAATGCCGATAGGCAGATATTTGAAGCCCACTCCGCCGGGCGCAAGCTGCTCCAGCACCGCGCTCCCGAATCCGCCCATAATGTTGTGCTCCTCCACGGTTACGAGCCTGCCGGTCTGCCGCAGCGACTCGGCGAGCAGCGCGGGGGCGAGCGGCTTCACGAAGGGCACGGAGAACACCGCCGCCCTCACGCCGTCTTTTTCGAGCAGTTCTGCCGCCTCGAGCGCCGCGTGCACCGTGATTCCGGTCGCGGCGAGCGTTACGTCCGCGCCTTCCCGCAGCGCTATCGGCGCCCTGTCCCCGAAGGCGAAGTCTTTCGGTTCCGCAAGGTTGGGGAAGGCATTCCGGTTCAGCCGGATATACACGGGGCAGTCGCGCCCAAGCGCGTATTCGAGCGCCTTTGCCGCCTGCTTTGCGTCACCGGGGACGATAACCTCCATATTCGGCAATGCGCGCATAATCGCAATATCGGCTACGGACTGGTGGCTCGCGCCGTCGAATGAGTCGCTCAAGCCGCCATACGCGCCCGCAATGACGACCGGCAAATGGTTGTAGCAAAAGTCCTGCCGGATTTGGTCTGCGCCCTTCAGCACCAGAAAAATGGCGAAGGTGCTGACGACCGGGTGAAACCCGCACGCCGCAAAGCCCGCCGCAACGCCGACCATATTGCCCTCGGAGACGCCGCAGTTGAAAAAGCGGCTGGGAAAGGCTTTGCCGAACAGCGCCGTCTTTGTGCTCGACGACACGTCGGCGTCAAGCACCACGATTTTGCCGTTCTCGGCGCCCAGTTCGGCGAGCCTCTTGCCGAACGCGTCCCTCATCGCCTCGCTCATGTTGCACCCCCTTCCGCGCGCTTTATCGTTCCGCTCATAATGCCGCCTCCTTCGCTTCCGCGTCCTTCAGCAACTGCGGACGCCCCTTCGCGTAGCTGCCGTCGTCGATAGCCGCACCGTGCCACGCGTTCTTGCCTTCCATAAAATCCACGCCTTTGCCCTTCACGGTGTCATAGATGACGGCTTTCGGCCACACGTCGTCGCCGTCGAGCCACGCGAATGACCGCAGAATGTCTGCCGTGCAGTGCCCGTCGTATGCGCGTGGCGCAAGGTGCCAGCCGAACGCCGTGAACTTGTCCGCGAGCGGCTCAAGCGGCAGAATGTCCTCCGACCTGCCGTCGAGCTGCACCTTGTTGTAGTCGACCAGAAAGACCAGCCCCTTCGGGCGGTACTTCGCCGCGAAGAGCATAGCCTCCCACGTGGAGCCTTCGTCGAGGCAGCCTTCGCCGGTGAGCACATAGGTACGGAAGCCCGCGCCGGAAAGCGCCGCGGAGAGCGCCATTCCGCAGGCGACGGACAGTCCGTGCCCCAGCGCGCCGGTGGAAAAGTCCACGCCCGGCACCAGCTTCATGCTGGGGTGCCCCTGCAGAATCGAGCCGAGCGTCCTGAACGACGGCAGCACGGCGGGAGCGAAGAAGCCGCGCCGCGCCAGAACCGTGTACAGGTTGACGGACGCGTGACCCTTTGACAGCACGAAGCGGTCGCGCCCTTCCCACTTCGGCTGCGACGGGTCGATTTTCAGGCGGCTGAAATACAGGGCGGTAACGATTTCCGCGGCGGACGACGCGCCGCCCCAGTGCCCCGTCTGCCGCTCGTGCAGCACGTCGAACATTTCGACGCGGAAGCGCGCCGCCAGCGCCGCCAGTTCCGCCGCCGAATACGCGCCTTTTTTCTCTTTGAGCAAGTCAGATACTGTAGCGCTCACTGTGTTGCCTCCGGTGCAAGATTGTGCCCCTATTTAAGCGCAAAACGGGGGAACGTTTCAAGAGCGTTGCTCTTACGGGCAACGTCCGAGTTTCTTGAGGAAACTGCCGCAAGCCTTCGGCTTGCTACCGAGTTTGCTTTGCAAACTCGCGGTATAGGCAAGGCATGACGGCAAAACCACTGTGCCGCATAGAGACAGAAGGCATACAGGCAGAGTCGGGCGCGTACACGCTGCGGGCGGTTACGCGGTATATGAACGGGAACAAACGGCTGCTCAAGGATAACTGCGTCATAGACTGCCGGAAGCCGCTGACGGTAACGTGAAATGATGCCGTACAGTACACAGGTACGCTACTGTACAGTATACGAGCACACTACTCTCCAGTATGCAGACGCACTACTGTACGGTGTGCAGGCACGCGACTGTACGACGTACCGTCGGGGAGGTGTACGCTGCACAAGCTGGAATGCACCCGCATTACAGGCAGGAATGCGGGTGGACTACAGGCGGGAATGCGTCCGCATTCGCACCCCGCGGATAGGTCGTTACCCTGTGGGTAACGTTCGAATTCCTTGAGAAACTGCCGCAACACCGAAGGCGTTACTACCGAGTTGGCTCCGCAAACTCGCGGCGGTGTATAAGTAAAAGCGGGTGAAGGCATAAAGGCACGCCCTGCAAATAGGGCGGGAAGCCGACGCCTGCACGGGCGTGTGTCGATCCTCTGCATGAGCGAGCGTGAGCCTCGCACTCGGGCAGGTGTGAGATGCACACGCAGAAGAACGCTCGGCTGGGCATAAAAAAGGCGAGGAGGCGTTCCCTCAGGCGCGCTTTTGCACCTGTCCAGCGATGACCTCCCGTCTTGTCCTGTCCGAATAGGCTTCTACCTAGTCACCTGCGTTATCCGTTGCCGTATGTCGCAAGTTCCTGTGCAAGCTGTTCGAGCGCCGCGGTCGGCGTTTGGTTGTATGTCGTGATTCGGGAATAGCACTCCGCCATTTGGTGCAGGAAGAAATGCTCGCGTTCCGTTGCAAACGCAAAACCGTAGGGGTTTTCCTGCGCGCTGAGTCCGACGCGTATCGAGCGCAGGCAGCGGTAAAAGCCGTCGAAGAAGCTGTCGAGCAGGAGGCGCGGCTCAAAGTTCTTCGCGGCGGCGACGGCGGCGCGCACGTCGGGGACGCTGCCGCGAATCGCTTCGGCGGCGAAGTCGTTGCCGAGTTTGCTCACCGCGTTGGCGTCCGTCGGCAAAAACGAGCGCAGGTAGCGTTCAATGCCGCGCTCGCCCTGCGCCGACGGGTCGTCGCCTTCGGCAGGACTCGCGTGAAAGACGCGGAGCAACACCTCGGCTTGCTCCTGCGCCGTCCGCTCGCCGAACTGGTAGGTTCTGACGCGGGACAGAATCGTCGGCAGCACCGCGCTCCGCTTCTCCGTGAGTAGGACAAACACGGCGTCTTCGGGCGGCTCTTCGAGAACCTTGAGCAGTGCGTTCCGCGCCCCTTCCTGCATTCGGTCGGCATTCTCGATAATCACCGTCTTTTTGCCTTCGGCGACGGTGAAACGCGCCCACGAGGATATATGGCGGATATGGGCAACCGGAACCGAGCCGGACACGAAGCCCGCGTCGAGCTTTTCACAGAGCGAGGCGAGCTTCGCCGTCGCCTTTTCGAGCGCCGCCGGTTCAGGAAGCGGGCGGGAGGGGTCAAGCTCCTCCAACGCCTCATCGACGGACGCGACGAGCGGCGAGATTTTGGAGGCTTTGTCGTCGTCAGCCCACAGCACCGGCGAAAAGCGGGCGGTGAGCTTGCGGACGCTCCGCAGAAACAGGTAGCGGACGCTGGCAAGGTACGGCGCATTCACCCGCGCCGCCTCGACGAGCGTCTGCCGCGCGGCGGCGATTTCGAGCGTCGAGGCGCGGAAGCCGGTCAGCAGAAGCCCGGAGTGCATGAGCGCCTTGTGCTTCAGGCAGGACGGGCACGCGCAGTTCCACGCGCCGCGCGCTTCCGCCGAGCGGCAGGCAAGGATTCGCGCGAGCTCCAGCGCGCAGGTGAGCTTTCCCGACGCCGGAGGTCCCGCAAACAGCAGCGAAGACGGCAGCGCCCCGTGCGCGATATCGTCCGCAATGAGTACGGAAGCGTTCTGATAGAGTACATTTTCAAACATAATCTCGCCCACACGTCAGCAAACAAGTTGTGCAGTCTCAAGCCGAGACCGCCTTATTATACAGTATTTTACGGGTTTATTCAATTTGCCGCCCGCGCGTTCAGCGTTCCCGAACACGGGGAACGTCCGAGCTTCTTGAGAAAACGACTACACGCCGAAGCCTTTCGGGGGAAGGCGGGAGAGTCGGCTGATTCCCCCGCTCCTCCTTACAAAAAGCTCCGCACGTTATGATTTTTATGTGCGCTTGTTTTTCGGAAAACTGACGGTGTTTTATAATGCGCTTGCAGAAGTCCGGGACGGACTGCCTTTGGAAACCGCCTCAAGGGGCGGGTGGTTTCCAAAGGCAGCGCACGAGCGGTAGGCAAGAGTCTCGCCTGCCCATAATAGGGGAGGCTCTCCCTTATAGCAGGAAGAGCCTCTATGCGGTACAGAGGTTTTACCTCTCTGCCGCGAGTTTACCTCTACGCCGAGTTTTTCAGAAAACCCGGTCGTTCGGCGGTAGCCGAACGCTTACGCCTGTCCCGCGGAACCGAGCACTTCCTTGTTTTTGTGCGCGTACAGCTTTTTCAGTTCGTCGCGGGCGGGACCGAGGTACTTCCGCGGGTCAAACTCTTCGGGGTGCTCGGCGAACACCTTGCGTATCGCCGCAGTCATGGCGAGCCGCCCGTCGGAGTCTATGTTTATTTTGCACACGGCGGACTTCGCCGCTTTGCGGAGCTGCTCTTCGGGGATTCCGACGGAGTCGCTGAGCTTGCCGCCGAACTTTTCCACCTGACGCACGTACTCGATCGGCACGGAAGAAGAGCCGTGCAGCACTATCGGGAAGCCGGGGAGCTTCCGCTCGATTTCGGCAAGCACGCCGAACGCGAGCGGGGGCGGAATCAGCACGCCGTCGGCATTCCGCGTGCACTGCGAGGGCTTGAACTTCTGCCGCCCGTGGCTGGTGCCGATAGAAATAGCCAGCGAGTCGGCGCCGGTTTTGCTCACGAACTCCTGCACCTCCGCCGGTTTGGTGTAGTGACTCTCCTCCGCCGACACGTCGTCCTCGACCCCCGCCAGCACGCCGAGCTCGCCCTCGACGGTAACGTAGTCCTTCTTGCCGTGCGCGTAGTCGCAGACCTTTTTGGTCAGCGCGACGTTCTCCGCGAACGGCAGGTGCGAGCCGTCTATCATCACCGACGAAAAGCCGCTCTCAATGCAGTCCGCGCACAGCTCATACGTGTCGCCGTGATCGAGGTGCAGCACTATCGGAATCTTATAGCCCAGCTCTTCGGCGTACTCGACCGCGCCGCGCGCCATGTTCTTGAGCAGGTTCTTGTTCGCGTACTTCCGCGCGCCCGACGAAACCTGCAGGATGACCGGCGATTTCGTCTCGACGCAGGCCTGAATGATAGCCTGCAACTGTTCCATGTTGTTGAAGTTGTATGCCGGAATAGCGAAGCCGCCCGTAATGGCTTTCGCAAACAACTCTTTGGTGTTCACCAGCCCCAGTTCTTTGTAGCTCGTCATAGCGATGACTCCTTTGCGAATGATAGCGCCGCCCGCTGTTTTTTTTGCGCGGCGCGGGACAGATACTAGCGGAACGCGGTAAAAAAATCAAGACAAACCGCCTTACCTGTGCAACGCACGGGCAAGGTCCGAGTTTCTTCAAGAAACTCGCGGCATAGCGGGCGGGGATAGAGGCGGGGCAAACGGAAGCGCCCGGCAGGTCTGCTCGGTAGCCAACTGGACGGAAACTGGTCGGCATATCGCCCGGCAGATACAGCAGGCGGTTGGTGCGCACGGAAAAATATGATATATATGGGCGGCTTCGCTTCCATTCAGAGCGGTCATGACGGAGGCATATAATGAGTACAGAATGTACAGACACGGACAAGTTCCTTATGAAGTGTTCACGCGGCGCAAAGCAATATTGATAATAGCCAGATAAATGAACGCACTGAACATAGAGGCGAGTTTGTTGTAAGCGGAAGCATTAACGGAATTAAGGAGCTGCTCCGGTATGGAATGGATGATTGTTGGAGTTATACTGGCTGTCGCACTTGCGCTTCTCCCTGCGATTAAAAACTGGGTGCAGACTGTTCACTGTCCGAAATGCGGGTCATGGTTTACCTTAAAATTTGTGCGCTTTGACGTAACTGATAAGGTTACAGGGCGCGACAAAGACCGTATAGGGTGGCATTCGGGAATTCGTGGCGGATTCAGAACTAACCACACAAGCGAGCAACCGTTTATCCGAGAGTTTGGAAGGGCTCGGTATTTATGCGAAAAATGCAATTTGCATTTGACTATCGAAACGCATAGGGATAAGAGATGAAAGAGAAACGGATTAACGCAAAAATCGTGCTCGGCAAGTGTCAAAAAACAAAAGGCGTTTTTGGCATGCGCATCGAAGAGCGGCAAAAAGACTGGGTGCGGACTTGGGCTTTCAAAATTGACGAAAAAAAGGCGAAGCGAGAGGGGTTTGACAAAGAAAAAACGAGCGGGTCTATGAATCCAACAAGCGAATATCCGGGCTGCCCGTATTGCGGAACAAACAGCATAGCGCAGTGCAGTTGCGGAAAGATTTTTTGCTGGCGGGATGAGACAAAACAGGGGACGTGTCCGTGGTGCGGGCTTTCCGGTGAATATAATACGGTAAACACACTGACTGTAGAAGGCGAGGTGCTGTGATGGAATTCAAACAAGGCGACAAAGTACAACTGGAAGGCGGCGGGACGGCAGCTATCAACAAAAAACTGGGGCAGGGCGGGCAGGGAATCGTGTATTCGGTTTCAGTAAACGGCAAGCCGCATGCGCTCAAATGGTATACGTGCAAATTCGCAAACAAAGACGCATTCAGAAAAAATATGCAAAAGAATATTGCGAATGGTCCGCCCGACGCAGCAAAGTTTTTATGGCCGCTTTTTTTGACAGAGGAAAACGGCAATGCTTTTGGGTACGTGATGAATTTGCGCACCAAGGAGTTTTCAGAGTTTTCTGATATTTTGAATCACACCGTCAATTTTCCTTCAACAGAGCTTGTGATAAAATCGGCGCTGAATATTGTAAACGGATTCCGGTCGCTGCACCGCAAAGGCTTGAGTTATCAAGACTTGAACGACGGCAATTTTTTTATCAACGTCAATACCGGCGACGTGCTTATTTGCGATAACGATAACGTAACTCCTGACGGAAAAAAGAACGCAGGAAACATCGGCGGAAAACCCGGCTATATGGCGCCGGAAATCGTCTGCGGAAACGCGTACCCGGATTCTCTTACAGAT
>NZ_BBPW01000002.1:0-28556 GCF_001028545.1 Treponema endosymbiont of Eucomonympha sp.
CCGGGCTGTTCACGCGGCAGGGATATCAGGTGCTTATCGCGGGCGACCGGAATCACGGCGAAGTCGCGGGAATCAGCGGCATTGCGCCCGGCTGCGTCGTTGTGGAATGCGCGGAGGACGCGCGGCGCTTCGCCGAATCGTGGCAGGCGCGGCGCTCCGGCGGGAAGACCGCGCTGCTTGCGCAGACGACGATAAGCCGCGGCGAATACGACGCTATCGCCGTCTGCCTGTCCGCCCGAATCCCCGGGCTGCTCGTCGCCGACACGATTTGCCCCGCGACCCTTGAGCGGCAGCGCGCGCTTATCGAGCTGTGCCGCGAGGCTGACGGCGTGCTGGTCGTCGGGGGAAAAGATTCCGCCAACACGCGGCGCCTGCTTGCGCTCGCGGCGGAGCGGGTCTCCCCCGCCGCGCTCATAGAGTCGCCGGACGAAATCCCGCTGCGTTTCTTCGCGCTGAAGCGGGTGGGCATTGCGGCAGGGGCGTCCACGCCGGACGCCCTTATCGACGCCGTGGAGCAGGCGTTCCGCGTTCCCCGCAAGGGGAACGTTCAAGTTTCTTCAGGAAACTTGACATAAGGGCGAGACAAGGAGCTCGGCATAGCGGCAGACAAACAGTCGCCCGTGTCGGGAGTGCCAACACGCCCGTGTCGGGGAGCGAGATACGGGCAGGGTCTCCCGCGACAAAACAGGCGGGACACTTTGACGAATTCCCCCGTGCTGTGCTACTTTCGTGCGGCATAGTCGGCACGGCGCGAAAGGCAGGGAAGACCCAGCCCGAACAAGGAGAGGCAAAATGACGGACGGATTTCAATCGGCAGCGGCGGAGCAGACGGACGCGCTGGAGCGGGTATACCGCGCCGCAGCCGCCCACATGAATGAACAGGGCATTTTTCAGTGGCGGGCTACGTTCCCGACACGGGACCACATAGTTCGGGACATAGCCGCGGGGAACTTGTTCGTCCTCGCGCGGGGCGGCGAGCTTGCCGGGGCGGTCGCCGTCAACCGGTCGCTGGAGGTTGCGGGAGCGGACGACGCCGACGCGGAGTGGAACGGGGCGCTGCCCTTTGCGGCGCTGCACCGCTTCTGCGTCAGCCCGCGGCTCCAGGGGCAGGGATTCGGGCGGGAACTGCTGCGCTCCGCCGAGGCGCTTGCCTTCGGACGCGGCTGCCGTTCCCTGCGGCTCATGGTTTTGGAGACCAACCGCTTTGCGCTCGGCTTGTACGCCAAAACGGGGTTCGCGGCGCGGGGGCAGTTTCCCTTCGAGGATTACGGGACGTTTCTCTTTATGGAAAAGGACATACCGTTCGGCGGCAGCCTTTATCCCGCGAGTTTGCAAAGCAAACTCGGCAGCAAACCGTAGGCTTGCGGGAGTTCCCGCAGGCTTTGCGGGGAAGGCGGGAATGTTTGCGGGGAACCCGCCAAAGCCTGCGCCGAACAGAGAGCGTCTCCGCCGAATGCGTTGACAGCTAAATTATATCGTAGTATCATAATGCATCTATAAAAACGAAGGAGATCATTGGTATGCCATTCAAGCGAGTTCCCCAGAAATTCACCTCAGCCATTAAAGAAGTCGCGCTCGGCACGGGGGATACATTAATTACGCTCGGCGGAGAGAACGTGTATCCGCTGTACGGCTTCGACGAGCCGCTCAAAAATCCCCCCAAGGTGGGAGTGGAAGTTTCCGACCTCGGACCGAACCGCGACCTGCCCGGCATTGCGGCGTTCTACGCGGGCGCAACAAAGGTTGCGGACGCGGCAAAGAAGGCGTGCCAAATGCCCGGAGCCGATTTTGTGAGCCTCGTGCTCGAAAGCGCCGACCCGAACGGGCAGGACAAGCCTATCGAGGACTGCGTCGCGCTGTGCAAGGAAGTCGCCGCGGCGATAACGCTGCCGCTGGTGATTCAGGGCTGCAAGAATGTCGAAAAAGACGGCAAGCTGTTCGTGAAAATCGCGGAGGCGCTGCAGGGCAAAAACGTGCTGCTCATGTCCGCAAAAGAGGACAACCACAAGGCGATCGCCGTCGCGGCGGTGCAGGCATACGGGCAGAAAATCGGCGCGGAATCCTCGGTCGACATAAACCTCGCCAAGCAGCTCAACGTGCTTATCTCTCAGCTTGGAATCAGCGGCAACAACGTGGCGATGAATGTCGGCTCTTCCGCCGCCGGATACGGCTTTGAATACGTCGCCTCGACTATGGACAGAATCAAGGGCGCGGCGCTCTCCCAAAACGACGCGATGCTCCAAATGCCGATAATCACACCCGTCGCGGGCGACGCATGGTCGGTGAAGGAATCGGTGGTCTCCGAAGAGGATTTCCCCGAATGGGGACCCGTGGAGCAGCGCGGAATCGATATGGAAATCGTTACGGCAGCGTCGGCGCTCGCCGCCGGCTCGAACGCAGTCATCCTGCGGCACCCCGTCTCGGTTGCGACCGTCTCGAAACTCGTCAAGGAACTCGTTTAACAAAGGAGCGACAGCATGGCACTAAAAGGATTAGATATATTCAAATTCACGCCGAAGACGAACTGCAAGGAATGCGGCAGTCCCACGTGTATGGCATTCGCCATGAAGGTGGCGCAAGGTGCCGTAACGCTCGACAAATGCGCTCATATGTCCCCTGACGCGCTCGCAAAGCTGGGCGAGGCGACCGCGCCGTCCATGAAGTCTATTAAAATCGGCGCGGGCAAAGCGGAATACGCACTTGGCGGCGAGACGGTGCTGTTCCGGCACGACAAGACCTTCGTCTCGAAGACGCTGTACGGCGTTGCCGTGTGCCCCGACTGCGTCGACGCGCAACTGGCTGAAGTGCGGAAAGTCGACTACGAACGAATCGGCGAGCGTATGCACGTGGAACTGCTCAATGTTGCCTATACGGGCGACAAAGACGCATTCCTCGCGACGGTGAAAAAGGCGCTGGGTGCCGAGCAGACGCTGATACTCGACGTGCAGGACGCAGGCGCGGCGCGGGCGGCACTGGAACTTGCGAAAGACAAGAAGCCGGTGCTCAACGGCGCGAACGAATCAAACTATAAGGAGATGAGCGCGCTCGCTACGGAATTCGGCGTCGCGCTCGGCGTTTCGGCGGCGAATCTCGACGCGTTGTATGACACCGTGCAGATTATCGAGGCGCTCGGCAACAAGAACCTGATTCTCGACATCGGCTCGGTTTCGGTGAAAGAAGCCTTCGCCAATGCGGTGCAGATTCGGCGCGCGGCGCTCAAAGACGGCGACCATAGTTTCGGCTATCCGTCGCTGGTAAACGCAGCGAAACTCGCGCCGAAAGACCCAAACATGCAGGCGGCGCTCGCCGCATTGTTCACTATGAAGTATGGCTCGATAATTATCCTTGAGCGCATGAGTTACGCGCAGGCTTTGCCGTTGTACGGGCTTCGGCAGAACATATTCACCGACCCGCAGAAGCCGATGAAGTTTGAGCCGAAGGTCTACCCGCTGAACGGCGCGGATGCAAGCGCTGTCAACGCCATTACCGTCGACTTTGCGCTCTCCGTCTTTATCATTCAAGGCGAGCTTGAGCGCTCCGGTGTACCGGTGAACCTCATTGTCAGCGACGCAGGCGGCTACTCGGTGCTCACCTCGTGGGCGGCGGGAAAATTCTCGGCGTCTTCCATAGCGAGATTCTTCAAAGAGAAAGACCTTGACGGAACGCTCAAAAACCACAGCCTCGTAATTCCGGGTAAAGTCGCGGTGCTGAAGGGCGAGCTGGAAGAGAACTTGCCCGGCTGGAAGATACTCGTCGGTCCGAACGAAGCGGTCGGCGTGGTGAAATACCTGAAAGAACTGAAGGTGTAGCCGCTGGCGGCACGCGCGTCCGCGGCAATGCGCACCGAATGGACTGAAGGCGCAACTTTTTAAGGAGACAAGCATGAGTGGAAAATTTATTGTAATCGGCGAGCGGATTCACTGCATATCGCCGGCTATCCGCGCGGCAATGGAAACCAAAGACCCCGCTCCTATTCTGAAGCGGGCTAAGGAACAGCTTGACGCGGGCGCGACGTACCTCGATGTGAATATCGGTCCTGCGGAGAAGACCGGCGAGGAACTGATGAAATGGGCGGTCAAGCTGCTACAAAAGTATTTCGACAACGTGCCGCTCTGCCTCGACACAGCGAACAAAAAGGCGATAGAAGCGGGCATTTCGGTCTACAACCGGAGCAAGGGTAAGCCTATCGTCAACTCGGCGGACGCGGGCGACCGCGCCGTCAATATCGACCTCGCCGCGGCGAACGATGCGATATGTATCGCCCTGTGCAATCGGGGGTCGGGCGGGCTTCCAAACCTCGACGAGCAGAACGTCATGTGTCAGGAAATGCTGGAGCGCGGCTTAGGGCTGGGTATGGAACCGACGGACTTGTTGTTCGACCCCTTGTTCCTCGTGATTAAGGGGCAGCAGGATCGGCAGCGCGACACGCTCACCTTTATCAGGGAGCTTTCAGACATGGGGCTGAACACGACGGGCGGGCTTTCCAACGTGTCGAACATGATGCCTAAACACGTCCGCCCGATTATGGACTCCGTCATGGTCGCTATGGCTATAGAATGCGGACTCACTTCCGCAATCGTGAACCCGTGCGATTTGCGGCTTATGGAGACGATAAAGTCAGCAGATATCATCATGAACCACACCCTCTACGCGGACTCGTATCTGGAACTGTAGGCAGGCTCTGCACGGCGCCCCGCGAACCGCCGGCTTTCGGGGCGCCGTTCTCTCCGGCAGCGTCTCTGCCGAAATTCTCAAAACATGGCAAGAAAATACGAAATGGTGCGGGAAATCTTTAATGAATGCGCCCGGAACCAAATGCGAGACATAGCAATCAGCGAGATTGAAACGGACGATGTTGACACGCTGGCGGCGCAATTCCTTGTCGGTGCGCGCGTCCGTTCCAAAAAACAGGTGCTCGGCGACCAGACGGTCATCTTCGAAATCACCGCCGATGGGCTACGCCAGCGTGTTACCTTTTCCGAAATCAAGCGATAGCCTTGCGCATACCCGTGCAAGCGGCAGCGGGGTCAGGCGTCGAAGCCGGAGAACAAATCCAGCGCGGGTTTCGCGTCGGGCGACGCGGAGTTTGGCTCGTTCGTGAGGATTTGGATTTTGCCCTCTATCCTGTCTATTTCTTTTTCCAGCTCGCAGGCAAGCTTAGTGCCCTCTTCAAAGCACTTGAATGCGTCCTCCAGCGACACATCGTTCTGCCGAATCTGCTCGCCGAGATACTCAAGGCGCTTCAGTTTGGTTTCAAAGTTTTCCATACGTCATGCTCCTGTCGCGGCTGTTTTCGCCGCACTTACTTCAGCCATAATCACACCGTCTCTTGGGAATATCTCCAGCGTCTGTCCCAGCGCAGCCTCCGCCGCCGAGCGGACGAGCGTCTTCGTCGCAGCGTCGCGCACCACTGCATACCCGCGCGCGAGTATCGCCTTTGGATTTGCGCCTTTGAGGTCGCGCACCGTGTTCTCTATTCGTCGGCGGTATGCTTCCGCCGTATCCCGCATATCGGCGAGCAACGCCTCTTTCGCGTCGTCGAAGCGCAGAAGGAGCGGCTGTTCTATCGTGCGGAAGCGCAGCTCCAGAGATTCCGGGGCGAACGCCTTCACGAGCAGGCGCGAGCGCTCCAGCTTCACCCTTACCGCGGCATACAGCGCGTCGGCAATCTGCGCCGCCGCGCGGACGATTCCCGCCTTCTCCGGCACAACGAGCTCGCACGCGGCTGACGGCGTGGGCGCGCGGACGTCGGCGGCATAGTCGGAGAGCGCCCAGTCGATTTCGTGCCCCACGGCGGACACCACCGGAATCTCCGAGTCGGCAACGGCGCGGACGACCGCTTCCTCGGAGAAGGGCAGGAGGTCTTCGAGCGAGCCGCCTCCGCGCCCCACGATAAGCACATCGGCAAGCCGCCATTCGTTCGCGGCGCGTATCATCGCGGCGATTCTCCCGCCCGCTTCCGCGCCCTGCACGGGACAGGGCAGGACGACCACCGATACGGTGTCGTTCCGGCGGCGGCGGATTTGCAGAATGTCCCGAAGCGCGGCTCCAGAGGGGCTGGTTACCACGCCGACGCAGCGGGGAAACGCGGGGAGCGGCTTCTTCCGCGCCGAATCGAACAAGCCCTCGGCGGCGAACTGCCGCTTGCGCTCTTCGAGCAGCTTTAGGAGCGCGCCCTCCCCCGCGAGCGACAGGGAATCGACGACGATTTGGTACGAGCCGCGCTGGGCGTACACCGACAGCGCACCCGTCGCCTGCACAAGCATTCCGTCGGCGGGCTGGAAGGCGAGCGAGCGGGCTTTGCCGCGGAACAGGACGGCGGACAGCACCGCGCCCGAATCCTTCAGCGTGAAGTAGACGTGCCCGCTGCTTGAAGGGCGGCAGTTGGAGATTTCACCTTCCACCGTTACGGTCTGGAACGAGTCTTCAAGCGCTTCTTTTATGAGCGTGGTCAAGCCGGAGACCGAAAAGACGCGCGGGGCGGCGGCGCTGAGCCTGTCTTGCAGCATACGACGGCAAGTATACGGGCATAAGGCGTCCCCCGCAAGGGGAACGCCTTCAACGATGATTCTCATCGAAATGAAGCTGAACATGTTTTAACGGCGTTGGGCATTCCTGTTTTAGATACAGGGCATACTATCAACGGACTCATCTATTACTACATTATTGCAGACGCGAGCTCTATCGACTGGTTCGTATTCGATCGGTGTTCGGCGTTCCCTTATGGGGAACGCCGAACAGAGGCAGGACGCACAAGAGCGGGGCGCACTCCCCGCTCTTTTTATGCCCGAACGCGGAGCGGACAGGTCGCCGCCTCTCTGCCGCCCTGTAAGGCGTCTCTGTTAAGCCCTAACAAGTGCCTGTCGTAAGTCCTATTCACTGCCCCCGTGCTGCGCGTTACCCTTGCAGGCGTCTCGTGCACATTCATGTAGGTGCCCGCTTCTCGTTTTGTTCGTTACCTCTGTGTACTCCTATTCGCTGCCTCTCTGCCGAGTTTGCGGCGATCCCCTGCAAGCGGTAGTGTGAGGCGCGCACAAAGGGTAGTGTCGAACTCCTGCAAGGGCGGGAGACTGACACGCTCGTGTTTCACAATGCGGGGCACGGGTCTTACCTATCTACCGAGTTTTCTGAAGGAACTGTCGCACGCCTGTAGCGTGCTATCGAGTTTGCTTTGCAAACTCGCGGGATAAAGACGGATAAGCATTTACCGAGTCCACCGAGCGATTCACCGCGGGTTCCCGCCCACGAGCCTACCGAGCGGACTTACCGAAGTGCGAAGACCCGTAGGGAGTGTGGACTGAATGGGGAAAAGAGATAGAATAGGAGGCATGAATAAAGAATCCCCGCAGCTTGCTGCGGAAAATGTTACGATGAAAAGATGCGGGAGGTAAAATATAAGCACCACAATGTGAGTATATTGCTGTATCACATAGTATGCCCTGCGAAATATCGGCGGGCAGTGATCACGGCAGAAGTTGACGAAAGGCTGAAAGAGATATGTTTGGAATATGAAATAAAGAATCTCCGTTGCAAGCAGCGTGGTATCAGACCTTAGAAGAAACTAATAAAGTTCTTAGAGATAGGAACAGAAATCGGCCATGTGCATTTTTTTAGTGCAAGCAGCACTCGTGTATGTACCGAGCGAAATAGTAAAAAAGATAAAAAGCATAACGGCGCGAAAAATATTTGAAGCGTGCCAGGAAGTGAAAAAACAGTTATGGGGAGGGGAATTTTGGACGCGCGGGTATTATATAGGGACGGTAGGGGAACACGGAGATGAAGGGGCGATACGCGAATGTGTGAAAAACCAAGGAAGAGATATGGTAAAGTATAAGGAAGTTTACTGCGATAAGCAGCTTACGCTGTTCAACTGAGGTTGCGCCTAAAAGATATCCCGTGCTTTGCTGTGGGGAGTTCTTCGTTCATGCCCTATCATTCCCCACAGATTGCAAAAACCGCAACATACGCTTGACAAATAAAACCCAATAAACTACTATAACAGTATCTACCTTATTTTAGCGCCTTATGGTGAACGTATAAAACAGTGCTAATTCTATGTAATATCGGGCAATAGCGCAGTTGGTTAGCGTACAAGTCTGGGGGACTTGGGGTCCCCGGTTCAAATCCGGGTTGCCCGAAATAAAATTATAGAATGACTGCTATCGAAGTAGCGGAAACATGTGAAGATAAAAAACCTAGGTAGTGTGGACTAAAAAAAATGAAGGCATTCACCGTCACGATATAAGCGACGAGGCGCGGGAACGCATAAAAGATCTGTTGCCCGGACAGGCAGGGAAGCACGGGGGCAGGATATCAACCGTACAAAAGGGGGCTGAACAGCAAATTACATTTGGCGGTTGACGAGTACGGGATACCGGCAAGCGGCATTGTGACAAACGGTACTGTCGCGGATTGTAATCAAGCGCCTTTCCTTATGGAGGATTTGGAGGCGGAAGCGTTCCTCGCAGACAAGGCGTATGACACGAACGAGCTGCTCGATATGCTTAAGGAAGCGGATATAACAGCAGTCATCCCTCCGGTTAAAAGCCGAAAAGAGCAACGAGCGTATAACCATGAACTGTATCGGGCACGGCACGTCATTGAAAACGTCTTCCGTGCCCTCAAGCGCTGGCGGGGAATTGCTACGCGCTATGCAAAGCTCACCGCTTCCTTTATCGTCGCCGTTCATGTCAGGTGTTTATTTCTCCACCTTCCAGTCCACACTAACTAGGGACGATGGTGGCATTCGGGCAAGGACGAACGGCGCGTTTCCGACACGTCCGCTTCGCGCGGGGTTCCGCATCAAGAAAACTGCGTTTCCGTCGAAGAGGGTATGGTCGGCGGCTTCATAGTATAGGTACGAAAACGCGCCGCCGGACACTGCAAAGGGTGCGCTCGGTACATACGGCGAAAAGAATATGCCGTCCGGTGCGTTTACCGTTACTTCTGTCGGTTTTTGCGGCTTGAGCGTGTTTTTGGAGAAGGCGTTGCCAGCAATCGCGCCAGCGACCGTTTGCTTTGCCGCGAGCCACGGGTTAAACCGTGCGTCTTCGCTGACGAGCGCGTCAATTTCCCGGTGAAACCGCGCCCAGTTGAAGCGGGAGCAGAACGCCGCCGTGTCTCCAACGCTTTCGCCCGTTCCTCGGAAAATATCCTGCAAGACGTCTGCCTCGAATCCGCTACTCCATTCGGCGGCAGTGCTTATGGGGTAGATACAGCCAGCCGGCGCAAAAAAGCTGATAAGTCCTCCGACTGAATCGTCTGCGCTGGAAACGCCACCTGAATCAGCGGCACTCTGCGGGTTCAGCGGGTAGCACAGCACCGAAGTCAGCCGATTTTTCCGTACGCAAAGCGCGATTGTTCTCGCTTCCGCGCCGATGAATTGCCGAAAAGATTTTTCTCCGTCTTCGGCGATGACCAGCCAGCTTGCCAAACGAGAACGCATATACACACCCGAATCTGCGCGTGCAAGTACGGATTCTTTCGGATAAATCGGCAGCGTTACGGTAATCCGCTCCGTCTTTGCGCCGGGTATGCCACTCAGCAGGCATGACAAGAGCCCAGTAGCGGCGCACACGATTGCCGCACAGCAAAGTAATTTCATATCGCCAGTATATATGGCGTATGATACGTGTTTTTATGCCGTATCCTTGTAATCCCTGAGGTATTTATGAAATGCAGCGGTGTTTATTCCTTTCTTTTCGCGTTCCTGCTGTTGCTTACGCGGCGGGAGCTGAATAATTGACTACTGGCAGCGAATCAAAGTTCAAGAAATCTCTTGACTTTTTTTACCGAGGTTTATATAATTCCCATAACATTACTAGGTATTATAAAGGACATTTTATGGCTCGTGCAGAAAAAATTACTGACCTTATCGGCAATACGCCGATTGTTAGAATCAACAAAATCAACGACGGCGGGGCAATCGTGTATGCAAAGCTGGAATCTTTTAATCCGCTTTCCAGCATTAAAGACCGGATTGCGCTGGCGATGATTGAAGCTGCCGAAAAAGAAGGCAAACTCAAAAGAGACACGGTCATCATTGAACCGACGAGTGGCAACACCGGCGTCGGGCTTGCGTATGTGGCAGCGGTGAAGGGGTACCGCATTATTCTAACGATGCCGGAAACGATGAGCATTGAGCGGCGAAAATTGCTCAAGGCGTTCGGCGCGGAATTGGAGCTGACCGACGGCGCAAAAGGCATGAAGGGCGCTATCGCAAAAGCGGAAGAGCTTGCCGCAAAAATCCCGAATTCGTTCGTCCCGCAACAGTTTAATAATCCGGCAAACCCCGTCATACACGAAAAGACAACCGGTCCCGAAATCTGGAATGATACCGACGGACAGGTCGATATCATCGTCGGAGGCGTGGGCACAGGCGGTACGGTTACGGGCGCAGGCAAGTTCTTGAAGTCGAAGAAACCGTCGGTAAAAGTTGTCGCAGTGGAACCCGCTTCGTCTCCGGTGCTTTCAGGCGGACAGCCGGGCGGGCACAAAATTCAGGGCATCGGCGCAGGCTTTGTTCCCAAAGTGTATCGGCCGGATATAGTCGACGAAATCTACAAGGCAGACGACGCAAAAGCCGGAGCGGTCGCCCGTCTCGCGGCGAAAAAGGAAGGCATCCTCGTCGGCATTTCGTCGGGCGCGGCGCTCGAAGCAGCACTGACGCTCTCGAAGCGCCCTGAAAACAAAGGTAAAACAATCGTCGTGGTTCTTCCCGATACGGGCGAAAGGTACCTTTCAACGTGGCTGTGGGAAGAATAATTTCCCGCACTATTTAAGACGAGAACTGCACATAACATTTCTCGTCTTCGGTAGACATTCCGATAAAAGCCTGATGAAAACAAATATTTTCATCAGGCTTTTTGTTCCCCGTATAGTGAAAATCTTCTATTTAATATCTTTGCCGCGGCGCGAATATAAAGGCAACTGTTGCCTTGCGACGCTGATACCACTTTCAGGTATTTACCCAAACTTTGGTATGGGCGCTCTCGGCACAGGCATTCAAGCCATTCAGCTTGTAGCGGCAGGACTTGCGCCGTGTCCTTTTGTGTCCCCGTGCCTTGCCGCGGATAAGCGCGTATGCTACTATCCGCGCATGAATTTCGACACGGTGTTGCAGCCCGGCTTGCGAGGCGAAAAGACGGCGGCGGTTACGGAGCAGAATACCGCCCGTAGTTTAGGCAGCGGCGGGCTTGCGGTATTCGCTACGCCGTCTCTGGTCGCGCTGCTAGAGGGCGCGTGCGTGCAGGCGGTCGACGGACTGCTGCTCGAAGGGTATTCCACCGTCGGAACCGACGTGCGGGTGAAGCATCTCGCGGCAACGCCAGTGGGCATGAGCGTCCGCGCCGAAGGCGAATTGACCGAAGTTGACGGCAGGCGGCTGGCATTCCGCGTCGCCGCGTTTGACGAAGCGGGCAAAATCGGCGAAGGCACCCACGAACGCTTCATCGTCGACAACGGCAAGTTTCTCGCCAAAGCGGAAGCAAAGAGGACAGAGGCCGCCGCCGTTTGCGGCGACCGTTAGGCAACGTTGCCGGAAAGAGATATAAAGAATAAACACCCGATATGAAGGAAGCGGTAAGTTTTGCAGAGCTCGTGGTGATTTCTCACCAGCGCTTGGCTGTAAAACCCGTGCGCTCGTGTTCTGAACTGCTGATCGACAATACGGCGTTCGGCTTGCGCCGAGCGCCCGAGTTTTTTGAGGAAATTCGGCATATAGGACGACAACGCGCGAAAAGTGTTACGTTGTTTATGGACAGAGCATATGAAAGCAACGAAACGCGGGAATTCGCAAAGGCGCTTGGTTTTAATCCTGTTGTGCCGCCGAAGCGCAATTATAAAACCGTGGAACTGCGACGCAAATTGTACAAGGAACGTAATGGCATTGATCGATTCTTCCGCTTGTTTTAAAGGGAGATTTTCGTAAGAAAATATATGATATTGACAACATTTGTGTTTTATTATACGGTATTATACTATATATAAAGTCTCGATGGTGACAGAATTGTATGAAAACGATTTTTGTGAATGAAAAAAACGCTGTACGGAATTGGTATGTAATCGACGCGGCAGATAAAACGCTGGGGCGGATTGCAGCAAAAGTGGCTTTTGCATTGCGCGGCAAGCACAAACTGGCTTTTGCTCCGAATCAAGAGGGTGGTGATTTTTTGGTGGTTGTGAATGCTGAAAAAATAGTCGTCAGCGGCTCAAAAGCGACTGATAAAATATATTATCACCACACCGGATACGTTGGTGGATTGAAATCATACACGTTTCAGAAAAAAATAGAACGACACCCCGACGCACCGCTCATGCTTGCAATTAGAGGAATGCTCCCGAAGGGACCACTCGGCCGCAAGTTACTTAAAAATGTAAAAATATACGCTGGTTCGGAACATCCACATATCGCACAAAATCCCCAGCCAATGGAAATAGAGGAGTAATGTCGTGGTAAAGAATCTTGGAATTGGAACGGGAAGACGAAAAACTGCCGTTGCCCGCGTGTATTTGCGTGATGGTACAGGAAAAATTATCATAAACGGTAAAAATATTGACGCGTATTTTGCAACGTATGAACAGGTATGTGTAGTGCGTCAGCCGTTGCTTGTTACGTCGTGCGAAAATAAATTCGATGTGCTTATCAATGTTGCGGGCGGCGGTTTGAACGGTCAGGCGGGTGCATGTTTGCACGGACTTTCCCGCGCACTGACACAGGTAGACCAAGGGAATCATAGTCCACTCAGAATGAACGGTTATCTCACCCGCGATTCGCGGATGGTTGAACGTAAAAAATATGGCAGGCGCGGCGCACGGCGACGGTTCCAGTTCAGCAAACGTTAAATTGCTATCATAAAAATCTTATGTGTCGTTAAATGAAGAAGCTGTTAATATTCTGAAGTTTATTATTTCGTGCCGTATATGTTCCAAACAGATAATATTAATTTTTGCTGCGGATATGTACGGGTTGAATAGACACAGGATATGCTAAATACATAGCGAAATATTCACTTAAGCAAACCGTTATACGTTGTTTTACAAAGCACAGGCGTCCTTATTTTCCTTGACAAATAAAATTTCATAACAAAGGTTTTGAGAAGGGGTATTATTCGAAATATTTGCGGATAAACGTTGTGCTACTGTATGGCTGCGTAATCGGCAAATAACATAAATGTCGTTTTATTACCTGTATTTGCCAAACATGATATATGAGACAAACGCATGGAGCGTTTATACCATGCAAGATATAATAAGATATGGAATGAAACAATGGGCAATGTCAAAGGATAGGGAAACGTTAAAGATAGAAAACTTAGCCATGCTTAATGCGCTTGTCTATATATGCAGGAACGGGTGTTCATGACAGGTGTTGTCCGAAAATCTGGCAGTTGACACATCGTTTACATGTGGTTCCATTGCCGGATAAAATGTAGCGTATGGGAGCGGGTCTTCGCCAAGCTTTAGACGGAAAACCTGGCAGGGACGAATGTTTTTCGCAGGGTTTGACGTCAGATAAGGTGTATCCCAACACTTACGGGCGTTAAAAAACGGCAAACAGACGACGTGGCGAAGTTTAACCTGCCTCATAGGAACACTTCCGATGCGGCAGAAAGACAACTTTTGTTAGAAAACGTCAAGAAACACACGGAAAGCATTACGCTGCTTATAAACGGATATACGGAACGGCATTGGACGTTTCTTCTATCTGACATAAGCAGCATTGTTTTGCGTAGTGTAAACGCGGCCTGGCATATTTGATTTTTTAAAAAATACATTCGGAGGCAATATGAGAAGCGACAATGCGAAAAAAGGCGTGGAACGTGCGCCGCATCGTTCGCTGTTTTATGCAATGGGCTATACCGACGAAGAATTGTGCCGTCCGCTCGTAGGTATCTGCTGTGCTAAAAACGAAATTACCCCCGGTCATATCCACCTTGATACAATCAGCGAAGCAGTAAAGACCGGAGTCCGCATGGCAGGGGGAACGCCCGTTGAATTTCCAGCAATCGGCGTGTGCGACGGCATCGCAATGGGGCACGTCGGTATGAAATACTCGCTCGCAACGCGCGAATTGATCGCTGATTCGACTGAATGCATGGCTCAGGCGCACCAGTTTGACGCACTCGTAATGATACCGAATTGCGATAAAATCGTGCCCGGTATGCTGCTTGCCGCAGGGAGGCTCAACCTGCCGACGGTGTTTATCTCCGGCGGTCCTATGATGCCTGGCAAAGTGCCTGCAAGCGACCGGCGAATAAGTCTTACGGACATGTTTGAGGCGGTCGGCGCGGTCAGTGCGGGCAGAATGAGTACCGACGAATTGCGCGTTATGGAGCAAAATGCCTGCCCAGGCTGCGGCTCGTGCAGCGGCATGTTCACCGCGAACAGCATGAACTGCGTGTGCGAAGTGCTTGGACTAGCACTTCCTGGAAACGGCACTATTCCTGCGGTGAGCGGACGGCGCATTGCGCTGGCGAAACACGCCGGCATGGCAGTAATGGATTTGCTCCGCAAAGGAATCACCGCACGGGCAATGTTCACGCAGAAATCATTTGAAAATGCACTCACGGCAGATATGGCACTGGGGTGCAGTTCAAACACGGTGTTGCATTTACTCGCCGTCGCGCACGAAGTCGGCATTGCTATTGACCTGCACAAAATCAACGACATATCCGAGCATACGCCGAACCTTTGCCGCCTTGCGCCTGCAGGCCACGCGTTTATGAGCGACCTTGACGAAGCGGGCGGCGTACACGCGGTGCTTGCCGAAATCGCGCGACTGAACCTGCTACATGCCGACGTGCCGACGGCAAACGGCAAGACGTTGGCAGAAAACATTGCGGAAGCGCGGAACCGCGACCCAAATACCGTGCGCACCGCCGACAACCCGTATTCAAAGACAGGGGGTATCGCTATCCTGTTTGGCAACCTTGCGCCGAACGGCACGGTGGTCAAACGTTCCGCTTGCGCACCGGAATTGATGAAGCATACCGGACCTGCCCGTGTATTCGATTCGGAAGAGGCGTGTTTCGAGGCGGTGCAGTCGGGCAATATTCGCGCAGGCGACGTAATCGTCATTCGATACGAGGGTCCGTCCGGCGGTCCGGGAATGCGCGAGATGCTGGCGGTTACGGCGGCGCTTGCGGGGCGCGGGCAAGACAAAGAAGTTGTGCTGATTACCGACGGACGATTTTCGGGAGCGACACGAGGCGCGTCGTTCGGGCACTGCTCGCCCGAAGCCGCGGCAGGCGGACCTATCGCGCTGGTGCGCGAAGGCGACCGAATCAGCATAGACATTAACGCATACGCCATAAATCTCGACGTGAGCGAACGTGAGCTTGCTGCACGGAAGCAGGCATGGGTCTGTCCGCCGCCGAAAGCGACGGGAGGCTATCTTGCCCGCTATGCAAAGCTGGTATCGTCCGCGGATACGGGGGCGGTGCTGCAATGAAATACACGGGTGCGAGAATCGTTATTGAATGCCTTGCCGAACAGGGCGTTACTACCGTGTTCGGGTATCCAGGCGGCACAATCCTGAATATCTACGACGAGTTGTATAAACATAAAGACCGTATCAGGCATATCCTTACCGCCCACGAGCAGGGCGCGTCCCACGCAGCAGACGGCTATAGCCGCTCGACCGGAAAAACGGGCGTGGTGTTTGCTACAAGCGGACCGGGGGCGACGAACCTCGTTACCGGAATCGCAACGGCGTATATGGATTCCGTGCCGCTCGTTGCGATTACCTGTAACGTAGCGACGAACTGGCTGGGAAAAGACACGTTTCAAGAAATAGATATCACAGGCGTTACTGCACCGATTACGAAACATAATTATATTGTCCGTGACCCTGCACAGCTTGCCGATACAATCCGCGAATCGTTCGCCGTTGCCCAAAGCAGGCGTCCAGGTCCAGTGCTTATCGATATTCCAAAAAATATCACCGCAACACTGGTTGACTACGAACCGGCGCGTGCAGTGTTTACTGGAAATAAACAAAATGCAGGGAATGAACCCGGCTCGACGGAACGCATTGCGCGAATTACGGCGTGCCCCTGGCCAGACGAGGCGGATATTGCCAAAACCGCAGCGCTTATCAACGCGGCACAGCGTCCGTTTATCTATGCGGGCGGCGGCGTGGTGATCGGCGACGCCTGTATAGAACTTTTGGCGTTTGCCGAACGGGCTAATATCCCCGTTGCAGTGTCGCTCATGGGTAAAACAGCATTCCCAGCGGCACACCCGCTGTGCACGGGCATGATTGGAATGCACGGCACGGTGGCGGCGAACACGGCGGTAAATCATGCTGACGTAGTGCTGGCACTGGGAGCGCGGTTTTCCGACCGCGTGGCAACCGAACCGTCGCAATTCGCGCCGGAGGCAAAAATCTTTCACGTTGACGTCGACGCAGCGGAAATCAATAAAAACGTCGCGTCACGCGGCTTCCTTATCGGCAATATCAAAGATATTCTATCGCGGCTTTTACCGCTGGTGAAAATTCGCGCGCGGAGCGAGTGGAACGCGCAGGTTGACGAATGGAAGCATATTGTGCCTCCGATATACACGCAAAAACTGCCGTTTCACCCAAAATTCATGTTTGAATTAATCCACGGTCTGCTCGGCGATAACACTATAATCGTTACGGACGTGGGGCAGCATCAAATGTGGACAGCGCAGTTTTACCCGTTTGCAACACCGCGTACCTTGCTCACATCCGGCGGATTAGGCACGATGGGTTACGGCATGGGCGCGGCAATCGGCGCACAGGCGGCGAATCCGGCGCGTCATGTTGTGCTGATTACGGGGGACGGCTGTTTTCGCATGAACTGCAACGAATTGGCGACGCTATCGCATTACGGGTTTCCGATTATCATCATCGTAGTGAACAACGGGACACTCGGCATGGTCCGTCAGTGGCAAAACCTGTTCTATGAAAAACGCTATTCCGAAACGACGCTTGACTTTGGTCCGGACTTCGTGAAACTTGCCGAAGCGTATGGCATTCGCGCTTTCCGTGCCGCAACCGAAGCCGAATTCGCGGAAGCCTTTCGGTCGGCGCTTTCGGAACGGACTCCGTGCCTTATCGACTGCAAAATCAGCATTGACGAGATGGTGCTTCCGATGGTTCCCGCTGGCAAGCCTTTTAGCGCCATGATGCTGGAAATATAAGACCGCTTATATTTATGACGGAAAAATAACAGAGACATTTTAAGCTCACACCTAATTTGAGTAACAAACGGCTGAAGTACGCGGCACCGTTGAGTTGCTGGAACTCACTCTGCAAATGGAAAACATATCGGTACGTGGCGGGTCTTGAAAGATATATCGGTGATAGATTAATTTATATCTGACTTATCCGAAAATCTTGGAAGAGCATTTTTTATATATTGCAAAAAAAAGTAAAAAAAGCGGCGCTATCTACCGCAAACCGCAATTTTTATAGAACGAGCGATAGGGCATGACGTGCAATAAGCCCTGTGTCTGTTGCAGCGAGCGTCTTTACTGACGTTTGACAGATTTATCTTTTTTTATTATAGAGAGGAATACGATATGAAACAGTTCGGCGGAAATGTCCTGTTTTTGGACCGGTCGGATATCAATACCGACGAAATCATTCCGGCAAAATATCTCACCGAAATCACGAAACAGGCGCTCAAGCCGTATCTGCTTGAGGACTTGAATCTCAGCGGCTTTGAACCAAAAACCGACATAGCGGGCAAGAGCGTTATTATCAGCCGCGAAAATTTCGGCTGCGGTTCGTCCCGCGAACACGCGCCGTGGGCGCTCGAAGCGAACGGCGTTTACACCGTGATTGCGACGAATTTTGCCCGCATTTTCCGGCAGAATATGTTCAACTGCGGTTTGCTTGCTATAGAACTCGATACAAAATCCGTCGACGACATTTTTCGCCTGTTCACGCCCTCCTCGACGCAGACTGAATGCCGCATTAGCATAGGCGGCGACAGCGCCGCGAAAGTTACGCTGATTGCGGGAAGCCTGTCCAAGAGCTATCCGTTCCGGCTGGACGGTTTTGAGAAAGCCCTCGTCGAAAACGAAGGCTGGCTTGGCTATGCGGAAAAAAAGTATTAAGCGACATACGCTGAAAACAGACTGCCTGTTGAGCGGCGATTCTGCCTTGAACGAGCGCTGCCGGCACTCAGCCTTCGGCGCGCGCCGTCTTTCCCAGCATTTGGGATAGAGCGGCAAGAAAATGCCGCCTTCCCCGGACTATTTCCTTTGCGTAATTTCTTGCGCCGTGCTACGCTTTGTCCTGACGGGGCGGGGCACGGTCAAGGCAAAAGCGGGGAGCTCGCCCCTAATGCCGAGTTCTTTGAAAGAACTCGAACGTTCCCCGTAAGGGGAATGCCGAACGCGCCGCGGCAGGCGGGCAGGGCGACGGAAGTCTCGTTGGAAGCAACGGAAGGCTGACTGCCTGTACCGAAAATAAAGGGCGGCAGGAGGTGCCGGCTGGGCAAAACCGAGTACCGGGCGGCTCCCACTCAAGGCGCTGAAAATGCGGGGCGGGGCTTCTTTTCGCCTATAGGGTACGGGTTATATCTTTCAGTGCTGTTTTGCCCCGGAAACGGAGCGTGCGCTCCTGCACGGTTCACGGCGGCGGCGGCGGTCGCGGTTTCGCTCGCGGTTGAGCGGCTGACCGGAACCGAATGCCGCATAAAGTGGGTGAACGACGTATTCTGCAGCGGCAAAAAGGTATGCGGTATTTTGTCCGAGGGCACCGGCAGCTTTGAAACAGGACGGGTGGAATCGCTTGTTACGGGTATCGGTATCAACGTGCGCCGCCCGCCGGACGATTTCCCCGCCGAAATCCGCGGTATTGCCGGCGCGCTGTTTTGGGGCGCGTCAAACCAGTCCGTCCCGCCCGCCAATTTCCGCAATAAACTGGCGGCGCAGGTGCTGCATTATCTGTTCGGCTTTTTCGAGGGGCTTTCGTCGGACGAAACGTGGGGCGGCGTCATGAGCGAATACCGCAGGCGTTCGCTGGTGCTGGGGCAAGAAATCACCGTGTATCCCGTGACGGGAGATTCGTCGTCCGCCTTCCGCGCCCGCACCGTCGATATCGACGCGGACGCCGCGCTCATCGTCGAAACCGGAACGGGCGAGCGGCGGACGCTGCATTCGGGGGAAGTCCGGCTTGGCTCGGCGAATTTCGCATAGCTGATTTCGCGGCGACTCGTTGCCCCGCCCTTAACGCACGGTTTTTTCGCGTTCGGTATATGCAATAGCAAGATATGAATATGAGGTGCGGCAAGTGGCACAGACGCAGCGCGGGATTCAGAAAAAACAGCGTATCAACGAGTTGCTGAAGGAACTGGTGCGGAAAGCGACGCATTTGTGCGCCGCCTTCACGCCGACGCTGTTCCGTGTCGCCTTCGTGCCGACATTCGCCCTGCTCAGCCTCGTGCTCGCCGCGTACTGCGCGTCCGAGACGCTCCGCCGGAAGGGCGTTACGGTGCCGGTCATATCCGCCTTTACCGCCGCGTGCTCCCGGAAACGAGACGAAAATCAATTTGTGTTCGGACCGATTACGCTCGCCTGCGGCGTCCTGCTCGCCGCGCTGCTGTTCCAGCCGCTCTCCGCGCGCGTCGGTATTTACGCGCTGGCGTTCGGCGACGGGCTTGCAAGCCTCGCGGGAAAATGTTTCGGCACGATACGGATTCCGTTCATGCCTCAGAAAACCGTCGCCGGAAGCACCGCCTGTTTCGCCGCAATCTTTATATCCGTGTTCGCGGCGACCGGCGTCAGCCTCACCGCGCTGCTCGCCGCGGCAGTCGGCACGGTTTTGGAACTCATTCCGCTCAAAGACTTTGACAATATCCTGTTGCCCCTTGCCGTCGCCGCGCTGCACCAGTTCCTTCTATAGATAACATACGCAAGATACTGTCGGGCAAACAGCGTTCAGCGGTAACTAAACGTCCGAGTTTCGCGTTCCCTTACGGGGAACATTCGAGTTTCTTGAGGAAACTGCCGTACACCTGCGGCATGCTACCGAGTTTGCTTCGCAAACTCGCGGCACAAAGGGCAAAGCCTGTGCGGGAACTTCGGTGTTACCGCGCGGCGTGCGCTGCAAACCAGTATAGGGGGCATTTTGTGCGGCGCGAGCGGGAGCCGGCATTAGGTTTCCGCCCCCAGTCCGCGAACCCGCTATACGGCGGTTTTTTGCGCCGACTCGGCAATGCGCCGCTTTCCGGCGCGGGATTCCGCCACATATACTCGCGTATGCGTCGCTCATACGCGGGATTATGTCGCTCCGACACGAGGTTCTGTGCCTCATACGCGCGTATCTGTCACGCATACGTGAGATTGTGCCGCATATACGCGCGCAGAAGCGGCATATACGCGGGTATGAGCGGGGCGAGCGCTTGAGCGGGCGGCGGGAAAGCGGCATACTGCTGCTATGCTTACGGCAAAACAGGCGCTCAACAAGGCGTTTCTGCGGCTCAAGCCGGAACGCGCGGAAATCGCGCGGTTCAAGGCGGAGTTTACCCGACTGCTGGACGCGCTTCTCTGCAACCCCGGCGAATCGGAAGAGTTCGGCAAAAACCTGCTGTCGGATTTTCTCAAGAACGCGTACTACGCGCCGGATTATTTTATCAACACGAGCGGCAAAATCGACCTGACGATTCACACCGGGAAGGATTCCGCGTCCCCCGTCGGCGTCATCATCGAGACGAAGAAGGCGGGCAGCGCGGCGGAAATGCCGAGCCGCGCAAACCTGAACGCGAAGGCGCTGCAGCAGGCGCTATGGTATTACCTGCGGGAGCGAATCAAATACCGCAATATCGAAATCAAGCGCCTGATAGTTACCGACTGCCGCGAATGGTTCATATTCGACGCCGCCGACTTTGAGCGGCTGTTCTTCGCCGATAAAGCGCTGGTCAAGATTTATCAGGATTTCGCGGACGGCGCGCTGCTTGGGCGCGACACGGCTTTCTTTTACGCGAATATCGCTCAACCGGTTATTGAGAAATACAAGGACGCGCTTCCCTACACGTATTTTTCGGCGGCGGACTACGAGGCGTTTCTGCGGAGCGATACCGCCGAGCACGACGCGCAATTAATCGCGCCGTATAAGCTGCTGTCGCCGACGCACCTTCTGAAGCTGCCGTTCGCCAACGACAGCAATTCGCTCGACCGCGCCTTTTACGCGGAACTGCTGTACCTGCTCGGTCTTACGGAAACGGAGCGCGACCACAAGAAGGTCATAGTGCGGAACCCGCCCGCGGCGCGACAGGAGGGCTCGCTGCTTGAGAACGCGCTGTTTCACCTCGCGAGCCGCCTCCCGCTCGCGGGGGAGGACGAGCTTTTCTCCGCCGCGCTGGAACTCGTCATTACGTGGATAAACCGCGTTCTGTTTCTGAAATTGCTTGAGTCTCAAGTCCTTGCGTACCAGAACGGAAACGCCGAGCACGCCTTTCTGTCGGCGGATAAAATCCCCACGTACAACGCGCTCGACGAGCTCTTTTTTCACGCGCTCGCGGTCGAGGCGGACAAGCGGGACGGCTCGGTCGCCCGCGCGTTCAAAAATGTGCCGTATCTGAACAGCTCGCTGTTTGAAATGAGCGAAACGGAGCGGCAGTACTTCCCGATAGGGCAGCTTTCGGAGCGGGATTTGGCGCTTTTTGCGTCAACCGTGCTCAAGGATTCGTCCGGCAGGAAGCGGACAGGCGCGATGAACGCGCTCGGCTACCTGTTCGCGTTTCTGGACGCCTACGATTTTGCGAGCGAAGGCACGGAGGCGATTCAGGAGGAGCGCAAGACGCTCGTCAACGCCTCGGTGCTGGGGCTGATTTTTGAGAAAATCAACGGCTACCAGGACGGCTCGTATTTTACGCCCGGCTCCGTTACCGCGTATATGTGCCGCGAGACGATTACGCGCTCGGCGCTCGACAAATTCAACGCGGCGAAGGGCTGGGACGCCCGCACGCTGACGGACCTGCACAACCGGACCGGGCGGAGCGCCGCCGAGCTCGCCGAGGCGAACGCCATACTCGACAGCATCCGCGTGTGCGACCCGGCGGTCGGGTCGGGGCACTTTCTGGTGTCCGCGCTGAACGAGCTTATCGCGCTCAAAAGCGAGCTGGGCGTGCTTATGGACGCGGACGGCAGGCTGCTCAAGGGATACCGGGCGGAAGCCGCCAACGACGAACTCGTCCTGTCGTCGGAGGAGGACGGCGCGATTTTCTCATATAATCCCCAGGTCGCCGAAAGCCGCCGCGTGCAGGAAACGCTGTTCCGCGAAAAGCGGCGAATCATCGAGACGCAGCTCTTCGGCGTGGACGTCAACCCCAATTCGGTGAAAATCTGCCGCCTGCGCCTGTGGATAGAGCTTCTGAAAAACGCCTATTACACGAAGGAAAGCGGCTACGCGGCGCTCGAAACGCTGCCGAACATAGACATAAACATTAAGTGCGGGAACAGCCTCGTGAGCCGCTTCGCCTGCGACGCGGACGTGAAGCGCGCGCTGGCGGACACGGAGTACACGGTGCAGGGATACAAAGACGCCGTGCAGGCGTACCGGAACACCCGCAGCAAGCGGGAAAAGGCGGGGCTGGAGCGGGTCATAGCCGACATAACGGCGCGCTTCCGGCAGGAAGCGGAGCACAGCGACCCGCTGGCGCGCCGGAAACAGCGGCTGGAGGCGGAGCTCTCCGCGCTGACGAAGCAGGGGGCGCTGTTTGAGCCGACGCGGAAAGAAGCGCAGGAAACAGCGGCGCGGGTAGCCGAGCTTTCGGCGCGGATAGCCGAGACCGAGGCGGGCATAGCGGAACTGCGGAGCGGCAGGATATACGAAAACGCCTTTGAATGGCGGTTCGAGTTCCCGGAAGCGCTCAACGACGAGGGGGACTTTATCGGGTTCGACATAGTCATAGGCAACCCGCCGTATGGGGTGGACTATGGCGAGCGTTTCAAGCCGTATTTCCGGGCGAATTATCAAAGCGCGCGCACCATAAAACAGACGCAGAAAGGCTCGCTGGACACCTTCTCGCTGTTTATCGAAAGGGGCTATTCGCTGTGCAGAAAAAACGGAAACGCGCATTTTATCGTGCCGCTATCGCTTACCTCTTCGGATTCCATGACGGGGATACACACCGTGCTTTTCGGCAACTGCCGGCAGATAAAAATTTCTTCCTACGCGAAACGCCCGAAGCAGATATTTGAGCACGCCTGCACCGCGACGTCTATTCTGTCCTTTGCCAAAACGGGAACACCCTGCGACAGTCTTTTGACCACCAAGATGAACCGCTGGTCGGGAAAAGAACCGCTGAAGCAGCTTATCGACGGCTTGCAGTTCGCCGAATCGCTGAAATACCGCCTTACCGGCAGACTGCCGAAAATATCGCTCGAAGTGGAACAGCGTATACTCGACAAAATTTTTTCGGCACACACCGTCGCCGTCGGGACTTTGGCAAAAAGAACCGGCTCGCCTATTTTTTACCGGACTGCAGGCGGCAGATATTATAACGTGGTTACCAATTACCCTACCGGTTCAACACAAGAAAAGGCGATTTATTTTGACAAAAAGGTTGCCAACGCAGTCGGCGCGATTTTGAGCAGCAGTCTGTTCTTTTGGTTTCAGCAAGTTTATGCTGATAGTCTACATTTGAAATCATACGAAATCGAATCGTTCACCGTGCCGGTGAAAAGCCTGACCGACGCCGTACTTGCGCAAATTGACACGCTCTATGCCGAATATCTGGCGGACGCTGAACGGAACGCGATACGCCACGAAACAAAAAGCTATGCGCGCGTCGATTCCTTTAAGGAATACAAAATACGGAAATCAAAGCACCTGATCGACCGGATAGATGACGCGATTGCCCCGCTTTACGGACTGACGCTTGACGAGGGCGCGTTTATCAAAGACTATGAGAAGGAGTTTAGGGTTGGGGGAGGGATAGAGTGAATGAGCAAACGTAATGATGCTTTTTTCAAAGAAAAGAAACCGTGGTCAATTGTAAAAGACGAACTATTGGCTTGCTACTTTAAACCCTATGTGACAAAAATTCTTACAACACATAAACCTTTGGTTTACGTTGATGGATTTGCCGGAAAAGGAAAATTTGAAGACGGTAACAACGGTTCGCCACTAATAGCACTTGATATAGTAAATGAATGTGTCAGCGCTACCAGTGTTATTTCATCGTCAATTACGGCATATTTTATTGATCTGAATTATGCGGATGATTTACATAAAAACCTACCGCAACAGAATCGAGTTATAATAATTTCTGGCGCTTACGAAGATACTATTGAAAACATTCTATCACAGAAAGAAGGCTGTAATATTTTTCTTTATATTGACCCGTATGGTATAAAAGCATTGCAACATTCGCTGTTTAAGACGTTTGCAAAACGCGCTTTTAATAGCATTGAACTTTTAATTAATTTAAACTCGTTCGGTTTTATTCGTGAAGCATGTCATGTGCTCGGTAAAGACTATGCAAAAGATATGGAGAATGATTTCTTTGATGATCTTGTGGAATATGACACTACAGAATTTGATACGTCAGCTAAATCAATTGAAGAATTATCTGCTATTGCCGGTGGTGATTATTGGATAAAAATTATCAATGAATACAAATCAGGTAAATACAATGGTTATGAGGCAGAAAAAATATTTGCAGATCAATACTATAAGAAATTACAGGAAAGCTATCAATATGTATTGAATATGCCATTACGCATAAAACAAGGACAACGCCCAAAATACCGCATGGTTCATGCAACTAATCACCCCGATGGCTGTATTCTTATGGCTGATAATATTTGTACTAGATGGGAATCATGGCAAAACATACAAAAAGATAGGCAACCCGGGTTGTTTGAAGAAGACCATGAAGAAAATATCATTGATTCTGATAGAATAAAAAAAGACCTTTGTACATTACTTCCATCGTTTACAAAAGAAACACAGATAAACATATTTCTTGCAGAGTTCTTTTCCAAATATGGTCCATACTGTAAGAGCGGCATTATCAACGGAGTTATTAAAGGTATGGAACAAAATACAGAGGTAGTTATTCGCAGAAACCCTAGTAAAACACCGACCGGAAAACCAAGTGGTTTTTTATCTTTTGATAATGAAAAACAAGCATATATCAGGAGTGCAACATGAGTACCACAAAAAAATCAATTACCCGTAAATCGTTAATCTACAAAACTAATGTTGAATACGGTGATTATACTGTAAATCATGTACAGGGGTGTGCGCACGGATGCGAATATCCGTGCTATGCGTATTTAATGGCAAAGCGATTCGGAAAAATTGCTTCGTATGAAGAATGGATTGAACCTGCAATTGTGAACAATGCGCTGGAATTATTGGACAAAGAAATTCCAAAACATAAGGATAAAATAACATCGCTACATCTATGTTTTACGACCGACCCTTTTATGTATAACTATACCGATATTTGCGAATTAAGCATTGAAATAATAAAAAAAATCAACACGCACAACGTGTCGTGCTCTGTGCTTACAAAAGGCGTTTTGCCAAAAAACCTTGCATCCTTATCGCAAAAAAATATATATGGAATAACACTCATTTCGCTTGATGAATCTTTTCGGGAGCGTATGGAGCCGCATTCGGCGCCGTATGAGAAAAGAATCGAGTCGCTAAAAGAACTCCACGACAAAGGGTGTAGAACGTGGGTAAGTATTGAACCATATCCGACCCCGAATATTGTAAAGCAGGATTTTTTGCCGATACTTGAGTCTATTAGTTTTGTTGACAAAATAATATTTGGCAGGTTGAATTATAACCGTGAAGTTACTGCGTATAACCAACGAGATGTTTTTTATAACACACTGGCAAAACAAACAGTTGATTTTTGCAATGATAGGAATATTGCATATTATATTAAACACGGTACGATAAAACCGGCTAAAGATAAGGCACAATGATATATCAGCCGCCGAACTTTTCGGGAAAAACCCGTCGCTTTTATTGAAGCGCAGAGCGAGGCGGTGTGTGGGCTGACGGCGAAGGAAGCGCAGACGGGGGAGGGGAAGGAACCGGAGCCCCGTTCCGAGGCCCGGGCATTTGCCGGCGGGAATGGGAGCGACGCACAGGAAACAGGCTATGCCTGTTTCCTGTGCGCTCCGAGCGGGTTTCCCCGCTTCTTTCCGTGTTTTAGCCGACCACGACGTGCTGAATGTCTCCCCAGGGACCCAGCGCACCTTTTTTGTTCTGCCAGCGGGCGGCGCAGGACAGAAAACTCTTCTGCGCCTCGGGCGGCAGCGTGAGCGTCCAGGGCGAATGGGTCATAAGCGCGGTCTCTTTCAAAACCGAGACGCTGTCGCTCCGTTCCGCGCCCCACGCGTAGTTGAGCAGGCAGCCGTTAAAGCCGTAGGGCACCGCGCGGCTGTCCGGCGTCTGCTCGTCGCGGAACCAGATTTTTATCTGATAGCCGCCGATAGCGCGAATGTCCGTAATCGCCGCGCGGGTCGCGGGCGGCGGCACGGGTGTCGCGCTGTCGTCATGATTATGCAGCCCCATAGCCGTGCGGTCCTCGTTCGTCACCGGCGCGAATTTGAGGTATTGCGCCACAAAGGGGCGGATAAACGCCGCAGCCGCCTTGTTCGCGTCATTTTTTGCCTCCGTGTCCACCGCCGTATGCGCGCCCAGCGTCGCCGCGTATGCGCGGTGCCAGTCCGTATAGGCGGCGAACAGCCCGTCCGCCGCGTCTTTGGGAATATGCGTCCACTCCGGGGACTCCCCGCCGGTCTTTTCCTGCACGTAATTGTTCAGATTCTCAAACCAGCCGTCGAACTCCGCGTCCCGGTGCGGCATATAATCGCTCGTGTGTGCCATACGTGTTTCCTTGTTGTCTTTTTCCGGCGGATTTTTCGCCGTCTGTGGGTTTTTACGCGCCGCCTGCCGGTTGTCGCGGACGGTTCAGCACTATATCCTACTTCATTTATGGTGTTTTGTAAACGCTTATACGCATTTTTGAGCGGCTCAGAGGTTTTTATGAGTCGCTCATAAAATCGTATGAGTCACTCAGAGGTTTTTATGGACCGCTCATAAAATCGTATGAGTCACTCAGAGGTTTTTATGGACCACTCATAAAATCGTATGAGTCACTCAGAGGTTTTTATGGACCACTCATAAAATCGTATGAGTTACTCAGAGGTTTTTATGAGTCACTCATAAAATCGTATGAGCGGCTTAAAACCGGGCACCGGCGGCTCGCGGGTTCTTGCCGCGAAGCGATTCGGCGCCCGCGGATTGCCGCGCGCGCCGCTCAAATCAGCGCTAAATCGTTAATACGCCGAAGGGCGAAACACCTCCGGCAAAACAAACGGCGCTCACGAGGTTCCAAACGGCACGGGTGCGAGACCGATACGGCAAAACCATAGGGCGAATACGGTGTTCGGCGAAACCGAATCAACCGAGTTCCTTGAGGGAACCCGGCAGACAGGCGGGGCGGCTAGACCCATAAAACGGATAAGCGCCCGCCATACCTGCCGAGCGATATGCCGGTGGTTTGCAAGAGCGGGGCTGACGAGCGGGGCTTTGCCGAAAGGCGACATACGGGCTGATTCGGCTGACGCACCGATATACCGGTAATTGCAAACGGCGACACGCGGGTTTAACCGAACGCTCACCGAGCGGATATGCCAGCGGTCGAACTTTTTAGACAAATCCCACCGTTTTTATTGAGGCAGACGAGAAGGCTTTGTTGCAGTTTCCACCAGTAGTGCTACCGAGCAGGCTTTGCGGAAATCTGAAAGAAAGAAGCGATTTTGGCTACCGAGAGAGCTTGCCGAGGGTTTCCACCCACCAGTCTGCCGAGCAAGCCCGCTTGAAGGCGAAGCAAACAGCCGCCGCGCGAAGCGAGCGGACGGAGGCTTTGCAAAAAGGGGCAGGGAGACACGCCTGCCGAGAGCGACTCACTGCTGCAGAAAAAAAAATAGCACCTCCCCCGTGAACCTAGACCTGTAAAAGAAGCCAAATACCGCGCCCGAATATGGGCGCGAGCGCCTAAACCGATAGGGCGAATAAGCCGCCCAGACCCATAAAACGGATAAGCGCCTACTGTGCCTACCGAGCAATATACTGGCAATTTCCGCGCACAAGGCTACCGAGCGGGCTTTGCCGAAGGGCGAAAGCCTATATGCCGTAGTACGGGTAAGCGCCTACTGTGCGGGCTTTGTTGGAGTTTCCACCGGTTGGGCTACCGAGCAATGTGCTGGAAGATTCCGACTACCTGTCTACCGAGTAGTCCTCGCTGAAGTTTCCACCAGTAAGGCTACCGCGCAGGCTTTGCGAGAGCTTCCGTCTAGTTGCCTACCGAGAAGTCTGACTGGGACTTCCACCAGTCTGCCGAGCAAGCCCGCTTGAAGGCAAAGCAAACAGCCGCCGCCTTGAAGGCAAATATGCGCGGGTTTAACCAATAGCCCGCCGAGCGGATATGCCAGCGGTCGAACTTTTTAGACAAATCCCACCGTTTTTATTGAGGCAGACGAGAAGGCTTTGTTGCAGTTTCCACCAGTAGTGCTACCGAGCAGGCTTTGCGGAAATCTGAAAG
>NZ_BBPW01000003.1:0-25597 GCF_001028545.1 Treponema endosymbiont of Eucomonympha sp.
CCCGTATCGGCGTCCCCGACTTTGCCGCCATGTCTATTCCGGTGTGGCGGCTCTGCACGCCGGTGAACGGGTCGGCGCGCAAGCCGAACGGAGACGCGAGCCGCCACGACGCGGCGAGCGGCGAAACAAAAAGCTCGCCCGCCGCCTTTCTGAGCGACTCCGAATCGAGCGTCGCGCCGGGGAGGAACAGCGTCTGTCCGGCGCGAATCATCTCCGAGCTCAGCGCGTTCGCGTCGAGTATCGGCTTATACGCGATTTTATGCCGCGCCGCAATGCCCGACAGATTGTCCCCTTTTTTTACCCGATAGACGATTCCGTCCGCCGACGGAATCCGCAGCGTCTGACCGGCGCGGAGCGCCCGCGCGTTGCGTATGTCGTTTGTCGAAATCAACGTGGAGATATGCGCCAGCGAAAACTTTTTAGCTATGCCAGAGAGCGTGTCCCCCTGCCGCACCGAATACGCGGCATACGAAACCGCTTTGGAAGGCGGCTCAGGCGTTTGGGCGTCTTCGCGGGGAGAGTCCTCCTGCGCCTCCGTTCCATCCGCAGAAGACGGGGGAAAACGCGCCGCCTCGCCGTCAGCCAGCGCTGCGTCCGGCGGCGCGAGTGCTTGAAGCAGCTCGCTCCCAGCCCGAACCTCGCCGTCAACTAATACTGCGTTCGACAATGCGAGGCGCTGCGCTGTGGGCAGGATATTGAGGTATGCGCCGCTTTTCCAAAACGCAAACCCGAATGCGCACCCCGCGGCGGCGATTATGCACGGGACGCGGAAACGGACTATGTTCTGCGCCGCCTTTTTGCCCGCCGCGCGTATATGGTTTCGACTGCCGTCCGGCGGCACGACCTGCTGCGGAAAGCTTTCCCGTATCCCTGCCCCGCTGAAAAACAGCGAGCCAGCGGAAACCGGGCGCACCGCCGTTCTCCTCCGTTTTCTGCGGGTATGCGCCGGGCTGAACAATGCGGCTCCGCCGCGCCGCGCCGGAGAAATCTCTGCGGACGCGTCGAGGCAGTTTATGACTTTCATGTCCCTTCTATCGACACACTCGCCGCACATATTTAGAATCCTCCCCGGCTTATGAAGAAAACGCACACAATGAAAGGCAGCGCGTGTATGCTGATAGCGTTCGGACTGTGCCTCGGTGCCGTGCTCAAACTGTTCATTTTTGATATAGTGTTTGTGTCGGGGGCTTCAATGGAACAGGCGGCGCATAAAGGCGAACTGATTCCCGTATATAAGTTGGCATACGGCGTCGCAAAACCGTTTGGCGCGGAACTGCTCGTGCGTTGGGCTTCGCCGAAGCGGGGCGACGTGGTTGTTTTTATTGCGCACGGCGCGCCCGTGATAAAGCGCTGCGTCGCTCTTGCGGGAGACGCGCTGGAGTATTCGTCGGATTCGGGGCATAGCGTCCGCGTTACGGACGCGGCTCATTCGCGGGCGCTTGAAATTCCGCTGAACGAGCGGCAATATCAACGGATGAAGCACAGCGCGGCGGTTCCCGACGGGACGCTCTTTGCCGTAGGCGACAATTACCGGGAATCGGTCGATTCCCGCGACTACGGCTTTGTGCCCGTCCGGCGCATACTCGGAAAGGCGCTTCGCGGAGCCTCCGGTGAATAACTTCTTTCCCCGCTCGCGGCTTATCATACTCGGCGTCGCCGGCGTCATCATGGCGGGCTATGTCATAGCGTCATACGCTAAACTCGCATTCGCGGGCGGAATCGCCGAGCCGAACCGAACCGCCGAACCGGCGGAGCGCGGGCAGATTGTCGACCGGAACGGCAAGCCGCTCGCCGTTCCGACCTTTTTCTACCACCTTGCGGTAACGCCGTCGGCGGTGGGCAACGCCGACAAAGCGGCGGCAGTGCTTGCGCCGATAGCAGGGCTTTCGCCCGCTGCGGTAAAGGCGCAAATCAGCGGGGCGAAACACAATTTTCTCTACCTTAAAAAAAAGCTGTCTGAAGCCGAACACGAGGCGGCACAGCGCGCTATCCGGGAGGCAAAGCTGAGTGGCGTGTTTTTCGACCGCATTCCCGGCCGCATATACCCGGAGAACGCGCTCGCTTCCCAGCTTATCGGCTATATGGGGGACGCGGGGCAGGGGCTTTCGGGCGTGGAATACGCGCTGCAGGACGCGCTCAGCCCGCGCCGTTCGGGAGATTCCGGCACGGCGGTGCACGGCAGCAACGTATACCTGACTATCGACGCCAGCCTGCAATACAAATTGGAAGGAGTCGCCCGCAAAGCGCTGAAAGAGACGCGGGCTGAAAGCATGATGCTGCTCGCGGCTGACGCAAAGACCGGCGAGCTGCTGTCCTATATCAGCCTGCCTTCCGCGGATTTGAACAAATACCCGCAGGCGGGCGACGCCGAGCGCCTCAACCGACCCGCCGTTACCGCATACGAGCCGGGGTCGGTATTCAAGATTTTTTCGGTCGCCGCCTTTCTGGAGGCGGGCGCAATCCGCGAAGACGACACCTTTTACTGCGACGGGAAATACGAGCGCCAGCTTCAGAACGGGCAAACCATTCGCATAGGCTGTCTCGGCAGTCACGGGAATATCACGGCGCGGGACGCGCTCAAGTATTCGTGCAACGTGGCGCTTGCCCGCATGAGCGAGCGGATAGACGCGGAACGCTTTCTGGCTCTGCTCCGGGCGCTGGGCTTCGGGAGCAAGACAGGCGTCGAGCTGCCGGGCGAAACACGGGGTATGGTCAGAACGCCGGAGGACGCGCTTTGGACGGCGCGTTCGAAACCGACGATATCTATAGGGCAGGAGATAGGCGTGTCGGCGCTGCAAATGGTCGAGGCGGCGACGGCGTTTACGAACAGGGGCGTTCCGGTGCCGCTTTCGGTGATTTCCCGCGTTACCGACCGTGCGGGGAAGGTCCTGTCGCAGCGCGAGGCGGAGCGGCGGGAGCGCGTGCTGTCGGAGGAGACGGCGCGGGCTATTCTGAGCTATATGGAGACCGTGGCGGCGAGCGGGACGGGTACGCGAGCGGCGCTGCGCGACGTAAACGTCGGGGTAAAAACCGGCACGGCGCAAATGCGCGACGAAAAGCGCGACGGCTACAGCCAGACGGATTTCGTGTCGAACTGCATTGCGGTGTTTCCGGCGGAAGACCCGAAAATAATCCTGTATATCGTAATTGCCAAAGCGAAGGGCGAAACATATGCGGGGCGCATTGTCGCGCCGGTCGTCGCGGAGGCTGCAAGCATGATTATCGACCATATGGGCTTTGCGCGCGCGGGAGCGGCGTTTTTTTCGCATTCGGGCGTCATCTTTGTCCCCGAAATTCCGAAAGTCTCCGTCGGCGCGGTGCTGCCCGATTTTACGGGCACCCCAAAACGCCTGCTGGTGCCGCTGCTGGCGCGCGACGATTTACGCATTCTTATCGAGGGCGAAGGCTACGTGATAAGCCAGACACCGCCCCCCGGCACGCCGGTAACGGCGGATATGACGCTGAAATTCCGTCTGGACTGGGAGGACTAGGTAGCGTGGACTGGAAGGTAGAGAAACAAACACCTGACATGAATGGCGGCGATGAAGGAAGCGGTGAGCTTTGCATAGCGCGTAGCAATTCCCCGCCAGCGCTTGAGGGCACGGAAGACGGTTTCAATGACGTGCCGCGCCCGATACAGTTCATGATTGTACGCTCTTTGCTCTTTCCGGCTTTTAACCGGAGGGATGACTGCTGCTATATCCGCTTCTTTAAGCATATCAAGCAGCTCGTTCGTGTCATACGCCTTGTCCGCAAGGAACGCTTCCGCCTCCAAATCCTCCATAAGGAGAGGCGCTTGGCTGCAGTCCGCGACAGTACCGCTTGTCACAATGCCGCTTGCCGGCATCCCGTACTCGTCGACTACCAAGTGCAATTTGCTGTTCAGCCCCCTTTTGTGCGGCTAATATCCTGACTGCCGCCTTGTGCCCCGCATGCGTCCGCGTGTGCCTTGATATACGTCGAATCTATCATACGGATATCCCCGGCAGGCTCGCCTATTGCGGCGTCCGCCAGCGTTTTCCCTATTCCCTTGTCCCGCCAACGGCAAAACCGCTTGTGTATGCTGTTCCAGTTTCCGAATTCTGGCGGTATATCTCTCCACGGAGCGCCCGTGCGCGTCTGCCACGCTACTGCGTTGATAAACAAACGGTTGTCTTTCGCCACTCTCCCGTGCTTCCCTGCCTGTCCGGGCAGCAGTTCTTTTATCCGTTCCCACGCCTCGTCGCTTATATCGTGCCGGTGAATGCCTTCATTTCTTTTTCATGCTCCTGTTTTACCTCTTTTCCTTCCTTTAGTCTACACTACCTAGGCAGTGTGGACTGGAAGGTAGAGGAATAAACACCTGACATGAATGGCGGCGATGAAGGAAGCGGTGAGCTTTGCGTAGCGCGTAGCAATTCCCCGCCAGCGCTTGAGGGCACGGAAGACGGTTTCAATGACGTGCCGTGCCCGATACAGTTCATGATTGTACGCTCTTTGCTCTTTCCGGCTTTTAACCGGAGGGATGACTGCTGCTATATCCGCTTCCTTAAGCATATCGAGCAGTTCGTTCGTGTCATACGCCTTGTCCGCAAGGAACGCTTCCGCCTCCAAATCCTCCATAAGGAGAGGCGCTTGGCTGCAGTCCGCGACAGTACCGCTTGTCACAATGCCGCTTGCCGGCATCCCGTACTCGTCGACTACCAAGTGCAATTTGCTGTTCAGCCCCCTTTTGTGCGGCTAATATCCTGACTGCCGCCTTGTGCCCCGCATGCGTCCGCGTGTGCCTTGATATACGTCGAATCTATCATACGGATATCCCCGGCAGGCTCGCCTATTGCGGCGTCCGCCAGCGTTTTCCCTATTCCCTTGTCCCGCCAACGGCAAAACCGCTTGTGTATGCTGTTCCAGTTTCCGAATTCTGGCGGTATATCTCTCCACGGAGCGCCCGTGCGCGTCTGCCACGCTACCGCATTAATAAACAAACGGCTGTCTTTCGCCACTCCCCCGCGTTTCCCTGCCTGCCCGGGCAGCAGTTCTTTTATCCGTTCCCACGCCTCGTCGCTTATATCATGCCGGTGAATGCCTTCTTTTCTTTTCATGCTTCCCATTTTACCTCTTTCCCTTTATCCAGTCCACACTACCTAGTGCGCATCCGGCGTTGCCCGTGCAGCCTTTGCGCTGATTTGCGCAACTTTTGAACAAGCTTATTCCAATATTGAATAAACCTATTCAGATATTGCCATAGTCTAGTCAGAGATTGACTTGACCTGTTAAAATACTGAATAGACCCCGTCAGCCGCCGTTATGCTTCACCTATATGTCGCAAGTTTGCTCTCCTCTATACTTTTGCCCATAGGTGAAAACCTCTACGCCGCGAGTTTGCTCCGCAAACTCGGTAAGCAACGCTTCTGGCGTTGCGGCAGTTCCCTCAAGAAACTCGAACGTTCGGCGAAGCCGAACGCCCCTCACGTCGGCAAAACGGGCAGGATTGCGTAAGCGCCGCGCCGTAGTGCCTTGCCGAACGCGCAGCGCAGCGGTTCCCTGAACAGGGGGCCGTCGCAGACGAAGGTGTGGTACTCGCCGTTTTCCCCGCAGGCGTCCGCGCCCTCGGCGGCGATTTCTTCCGCCGCTTCCCGCGTGAGCGTCCTGCCGAGGAAGCGTTCGCTCAACCGAGACGTGTCAACAATAGTTATGACGGCTTTGAAGCCCGCGTCGTTCAGCTCGCGCACGAGTTCCTGCCTGTCCCCGTTCCACAGCGGGAACAGGCTTTCAAGCCCGGCGGCGCTGCAGCGGGAAGCGCACCAGTCGCGGTGTTCTTGTATGTCTATGTCCCCGAACACGCAGGCGCGTGCGCCCCGCTCCGCGAGCCGCGACAGGGCTGCCTCAAAATCCCGCGCGTAGCCGTCCCCCTCCCCGGCTTTGACCAGCTCCAGCGGAATGCCCGCCGACTCCGCGACCTGAGCCAGCGCCTCCGCCGGAATGCCGTGAAACCACGAGCGCCCGGCGCCCTCGTTATAGGTGGTCAGCAGGCAGAACGGTTTGTGCCCGCTCCGTATTGCGCGGTACAGCGCCAGCGCGCTGTCCTTTCCGCCGCTGTATGAAGCGGCAAACGGCGACTGTTCGGTCATAGCCGAGCCTCCTTGTTTTGCATCGCTCGCGTCCGGTACAAGCGCGCACTCTTTCGCCCGTATGCCGAACTTCCGGTAAGCAAGCCTGCGGCTTCCGGCAAACAGGCTTTAGTCTCGCTTATGATAAGGAAAGATCTCCACACTATAATAGGGAGACTCTCGATACTACAGTGGGGAGACGCTCCCCACTGTAGTATCGAGAGTCTCCCCACTATGGTAGGGAGAGCTTCCTCATTACAGCAGGGAGGTTTTCCTTGTTTTTCGTTTCGCTGCCGCGTGTTTGCAGCGCACGGGTTTAGCTTCTATCCCGAACGCTCGGCTTTGCCGAACGCCCCCGCTGTTTCGGCGCCAGCCCTATGTGCCCGCCGAACGCGAGAGTCTCGCCCCTAGGTGAAAGCGTCTCTAAATATCAGCGCGGCTAATAGCGTAGTATCAGGCACCCTGATACCGTAGTGTCAGCTATGCTGATACCATACCCTCCTGATAGCGCAGTATCAGGAGGGCTGATACTGCAACACTCTGCCGGCTTGTGCTGCCGTGAACGCGGAAGCTTCTCTGCCCTTCAACCGCTTTTGCCCTTATGCTTCACCTATAGGCGAAAATCCCTATGTCGAGTTTTCTCAAGAAACTCGGTCGCTTCCCGCAAGGGGAGCACCTGCGGCATTCGGTCGGCTGCCGCTTAAATCGGTGCGCCGGCTTTCCGTTTCCGACGAGGTCAGCAGGTCAAGCACCGTAAAAAAGAGGATGACGGCGAGCGGCCCGAGTATCAGCCCGTTCAGTCCGAACAGCTTCAGCCCGCCCAGAATGGCGAAGAATATGACGAGCGGGTGCACGTTTATCCGGTCTTTTAGGAAGAACGGACGGATGAAGTTGTCCAGCGAGCTGACGAACACCGCGCAGAGCGCGAGGAACAGGACGCCCCGCGGGACGTTTCCGGTGCACAGGATGCTTATGCCCACCGGACCCCAGATGAGCGCCGTGCCGAGCAGCGGGATGAACGCGCAGAACAGCACCGCCGCCGAAAACAGCAGCGCGCCAGAGACGCCGAACGCCTTCATAATGACAAACGCCGCCGCCGCCTGATACAGCGCGACCACGATATAGCCGGCAAACAGGCTCCGCGTGATTTCGGCGAATTTTGCCGAGAGCGCGGACATATACCGGGGGTTCAGGGGAATCGCCTTGGCGAACAGTCCCGCCAGATACTGTCCGTCGGAGAACAAAAAGAACACGGAAAAGACCAGAAAGACGAGGGACAGGCAAAAGCGCCCGGCGCCGCCGGCGAGCGTCGTGCCGAGCTCGACGAGGCGCACGTTGGAATGCTGGACGAAGCCGATGATTTGGGCGCGGAACCGGGCGTCCGCCGGGTTGACGAGGTGAAACGACAGGCTGTCCACCGCGTCGGCGATGAGCCTGCCCGCCTCCGTCGCGGTAAAGAAGTCCCGGTTGGCGCTGACCGTGGTTTCGGCGCTTTTGAGGAACGACAGAAACTGGCGCGCCAGCAGTACCGAAATGCACGCCACCGGCACGATGAGCGCGATAATGGTGCCCAGTGAAAACGCGCCGGCGAGCAGACGTCGCTTCGCGGTGTAGAACTTCGCGCGCTCGTCCAGCCGCGCGGCGGCTTTGCGGTGCAGCGGCCCGACCAGAATGTATATCACGATGACCCAGAGGAATACCGAGAAGAACGGCGCGAGCATTCGAACCAGCACGGCGAAAAGCAGTGCCAGAAGCCCGAAGCTGAACGCCGCCTGTATCGTGCGCGTATTGTCCATTTCGGCGAGTATAGAGGGGAAATCTTTGCTTAGTCAACGCAGGAGCGGCGGCGGTAGCCGAACGTCCGAGTCCTTGACTAGGTAGTGTGGACTAAAGAAATGAAGGCATTCATCGGCACGATATAAACGATGAGGCGCGGGAACGGATAAAAAAACTGCTGCCCGGACAGGCAGGGAAACGCGGGGGAGCGGCAAAAGACAACCGTTTATTTATCAACGCAGTAGCGTGACAGACGCACACGGACGTTCCGTGGAGAGACATGCCGCCCGAATTCGGGAACCGGAACAGCATGCATAAGTGATTTTGCCGCCGACGGGACAAGGGAATATGGAAAACGCTGGCGGACGCCGCAATAGGCGAGCCTGCCGGGGATATCCTGTCGATAGATTTCCCGGAACAAAGTGCGCGGACGTTCGCGGCAGCAGGATTTGCCGTAACGAACGCGGCGCTCCGTGCCGGAGATTCGGCGACCCGTCGGACTGACGCCCTGAAGCCGCTAAACCGACGGGCAGGCGTCTGTCCAAAAACATATAGAGAGAAAATGGAAAACTCCCGTATTTCGCGCCAAAAAAACCCCGCTGCTTTTTCAAAAAAAACCTCCGCATCTCGTTCCGAAAAGATGCGGAGGTTTTTCACAAGACGCGCTGTTCTCGTGGAAAAATCGTACGGAGGTTTGTGTTCGCCGCGTTATGCGCAATATAATCCTCGATAAGGGCGGGATGAACAACGTGTAACCGGGCGCAGCCGCAAAGGGCGCGCAGGGATAGGTTTACGGCGTGAATGCGCCGATACACACGCTTGGGGAAGCAGTCGCCCGTCCGCTTAGGTGTAACGCAAGCCGGTGCGGGTGGTTGACACCCTTGCGCGCATTTGCTATAGTCGCATTATCAGGCGTTGCCAATTTAGCTCAGCTGGCCAGAGCACGTGATTTGTAATCTCGGGGTCCAGGGTTCGAATCCCTGAGTTGGCTTTCGGGGAGATTCCTGAGCGGTCAAAAGGGGCAGACTGTAAATCTGTTGGCTATGCCTTCGTAGGTCCGAATCCTGCTCTCCCCATAAGGCAGCCGCCGGAGCGCACAGAGTTAATCACGGCTGATTTATGCGTTGAACCCAGGTGGCTTCGGCACTTTCTATGCGTATGGATGTACCGTTTTATGCAAGGGGGTTGCGTTTTGCCTGTATGCAATGCTCGCATTGTTGCCGCCACGAGCCGGGACTTGTCTATATTGGGACGCATGATTTGGCGAATCTTGTTCGGTGGAGCAACCTCTGTGCGGAATCAGTCGTTGCCCTGTATTGCCGGTGGGTTCCGTATTCCGGCGGGAGCGAGGCGCTCTGTCTCAAAGAAAAAACAAACTATGACTGTATTCTCTGGAGCACGGGTTGCACCGCATACGACGCAAGACCTGTCCAATGCGCCACATTCCCGTTTTGGACACATACACTTCAGTCAGAAGCAGCGTGGAATGCCTGTAGTAAAGACTGCCCAGGAGTCAATCAGGGAAACCTGCATACGGCAGAGGCGATTCTGGCGGAATTGCAGCGATACGAAGCAAATGTACCGCTTACTCGCGGTTGTCAAACACGTAGCGTATGAATGAACGACGGTTACTCGCGTTTTTTTTTCGCTAGCGGCGTGTTCTGTGTCGTCGGTATTGCTTTTTATTTTTTCAATCTAACCGCTGCCAGTAGAATAAATGTCTCTACACTGATTGAAGTCCCGAAAGGTAGCAACATGCGTTCTGTGGCGCGTGAATTAAAAGAGAAAAAGCTCGTCCGCTCGGAGAATGCGCTTTATTTCTGTGCCCGTTTTCGCGGAACACGGCTAAAAGCTGGTGTGTACCGTCTGTCGCCTGATATGGATGTCTCCGCGATTCTTGCCGTGTTGGGAAAAGGTGCACCACCGTCATACACGGTCTTGCACATTCCGGAAGGCTATACGGTAAAGAAAATCGCCGCATTGTTTGAAAACAAAAGTATCTGTGCTGCGGATGAGTTTATCGCCGCATCGTTAGACGGTGCCCTTCTGGAAGAATACGGCATACCCGCGTCTTCGTTTCAGGGTTATTTGTTTCCAGACACGTATTTTTTGTATCCCAATACCGACGGCAAGACGCTAGTACGAAAAATGGCGGATATTTTTTTCGAGCGGATTGCAACGATAGACGGTTTTCAGGAAAAGTCCGTGCCGGAAATATTTCAGATACTTACTATTGCTTCGATTGTAGAGCGGGAATACCGTATTGCTTCCGAAGCTCCGCTCATTGCAAGCGTATTTACCAATCGACTTATGCATCATATCGGGCTGTATTCTTGCGCGACTATTGAATACATTATTACGGAAATCAACGGGGAACCACATCCTAACGTTATCACCTACGCTGACCTTGAAATAAATAATCCGTTTAATACCTATAGACGGGCGGGGTTGCCTCCCGGACCGATTTCCAACCCCGGTATGATTGCGCTCCGGGCAGCGGCGAATCCGCCAGAAACTTCATACTTTTACTTCAGACTGGAGAATACGGAGGCAGGCACGCATCATTTTTCAAAAAGTTTCGACGAGCATCTGGATACAGGTGTGTTCTATACTAAACAGGCGAAATACTGATGGCTGGCAAGATTTCTCCTGAGACCGTCAAAGCGGTTTCGGAATACACCGATATCGTCGCATTGATCGGAGAATATACGCGTCTCGAAAAAAGAAGCGGCGACTGGTGGGGGTGTTGCCCTTTCCACCATGAAAAAACGCCATCGTTTTATGTGCAACCAGCGAAAAAAATGTATTATTGCTTTGGTTGTCACGAGGGGGGGGGACGCTGTCACTTTTTATAGAAAAATTGAAAAAGCAACATTTGTCGAGGCAGTTAAAACGCTGGCGCGGAAAGCTGGTATCGAAGTGGTCTATGAAGGTAGCTTATTCTCCGATAAAAGTCAAAATGACGGACATAAAGACGAAATTATTGAATTATATACACGACTTGCGGCATCGTTTCATTATTTCCTCGCCTCGACGGAGCAGGGTAGAGCAGCATTGAACTATATTACTGAACGCGGAATCACGAAAGAGACGCTGACACGGTTTTTAGTCGGTTATGCCCCGGCTGACCGACGCTGGCTCAAGTGGTTTTTGCGCACGAAAGCGTATAGTGATGAGTTTCTTGTAGGAACCGGTTTATTTTCTGAGAAATATCCTGACAGTGCTTTTTTTTCGCACCGACTTATGTTCCCGATTCATAATCGGCAAGGCAACGTTGTGGCATTTAGTGGACGTGACTTGACTGGCGTTGACAAAAGAAAATATATCAATTCGCGCACATTATCGCAATATAAAAAAAATGAATCGCTGTATGGTTTTCATCTGGCAAAAGAAACGATACGGAAACGACGCTCAGTGATTTTTTGCGAAGGTGCCATGGATGTACTTGCTTATCATCAAAGCGGTATGACTAACGCGGTCGCACCGCTCGGCACTGCTCTGACACGAAAACAGGTGCATCTCGTCAATTCTTTTGCCGACACTGCTTACTTGTCGTTTGATGAGGATGCCGCAGGAAAAGCCGAAACGAAGAAAGCTATTTTACTGTGCCGATCAGAAAAATTAACAACACGAATTATTGAAATGCGCGACGGAAAGGATGCGTCCGAAATATTACAAAAATACGGCGTAGACGCCTTGACGAAGTGTGTTGAAGATGCTATTATTGATTGTGATTATTTTCTGTCTGAGGTCAAGCGTATCTATCCGATTGATATACCCGAGGGTAAAGCAAAAGCAGCTTTAGAGTTTTTTTCGTATGTTGACGTGCTCGAAACAGACACGCAAAAGCATGCATGCCTTGATATGTTATGGCAGGCAATAGATTCAGACCAAAAATCAATACAACATGATTATATTGACAGGGGTATAGCACAAAAGCGAATTGCGGAAAACTCTGCGTTGCGAGTGGCAACAGTGAGAGAGAAGGTGGCTACAATAAAATTGAATGCTGAATTACGGACGGTGCTTTCAGTGGTTACTAATCTACAATTTTTTTCAGAGTTGCGTTCCGCAATCAGTGCAGATGATTTCGAAGATGAGGTTGCAAAGGATATATTCATTGCAATGGAGGAATGTTATCGACAGGGAGGTGTTTCGGTTAGCGGTATTTTATCAAATTTTGAAGACTTAAATGTGCGACAAGTGATAACGGAAGCGGTAACGTCTAATGAATACGATAAATATACTTGTGAAGCGTTGCATGATAGCATACAGCAAATAAAAAATAAATGCTTTGAACGCCGACGTAGAAAGGTGCAAAAGCAAATCCTACTATTGCAATTGCAAAAGAAAGCGACAACGCTTGTAGAACGACAAAAACTTAGCTTACTGATATCCGAAAAAATGAATATTGATTCTGAATTACGGTAAAGGTTTATGGCCATAACAGATTATGAACAAGATAGTATTGTTATAAAAATCATCAAATACGCTATGAATAAAAATATTACGTGTGACAATTTGGACGATTTTCTGTCACAAATTATTGCTGATTCTGAAAAATGACCACTGTTTTCTTACGCTTGATAAAATAATATCAAGGTTGAGGAGTATAGAGTTTCCGAACAAATAATATGTTGATTAAAGCGAATAAAGAGGATGTGAAGCTAGACGAAAGGAGCCAGAAGCATTTGGTATTTAATGATAAATATACAAATGACGATGATCCAGTTCGGTTGTATCTACGAGAAATAGGTAAAGAACATTTGCTTACCGCGGAACAGGAAATCGTGCTTTCAAAGCAAATGGAAGATGGTGAAAACATTATTAAACAGGTGATAAAGCATTCAGACGCACTTATTTCAGAATTTTACAAGATCGCCCAAAACATATTTACTCCGATTGAATGCTTTGATATATATGCGAAAAAAAATATCGAAGCGATTGTGGAAAAACGTCGTTTAAAATCAAACTACAGCGAGAGCCTGAGACCTATACAGTCAGAGCTAAAGGAATATGCACAGCTTAAAAAGCAGTTGTACGCTGTCGATCAACGGAGCGTGATATTTGGTAACGAGCGATTAGTCAAGTTGAAAAACAGTATTTTTCCGATACTGCAAAGTATTGATATAAAACCGGAAGAAATCGAGAAGTTTGCTAATAAATTTATTGACGCTACACAAAAAATAAACGAATATATCTTGCGACGAGGAAAAAAAACAAAAAAACTTCAGATCGTTTATGTTGTTGATTTACGTAATCGAGGCAAAAGTCTTGCGCTGAAATCTGCACGGGTAAAATTAGAAGAAGAATTAGGTCTTTCTGCTGACGAAATTCGCGACATTTATACACAGATTCAAAAACTTGACCGTAAACTTCGGAAGGTGGAGTTCGAATTTGGAAACAGTGCTGAAGAAATTATTGCAATGACAAGAAAAATCGAAAATGGACAGAGTATATTGAAAAGGGCGAAAAATCATTTGATTAACGCGAATCTGCGACTTGTAGTTGCTATCGCAAAAAAATACACAAATCGCGGGTTACATTTTTTCGATCTGGTGCAAGAAGGAAACATTGGTTTGATTAAAGCGGTGGAAAAATTTGAATACCGAAAAGGATTTAAATTTTCGACCTACGCCACGTGGTGGATTCGACAAGCAATAACTCGTAGTATTTCTGATCATGCGCGAACAATTCGTGTACCTGTACATATGATAGAGCAGATAAATAAGGTCGTTCGCGAATCGCGACAATTGATGCAAAAATTGGGACGCGAACCAACGAACGAAGAAATCGCAAAACAACTTGGCTGGACGATTGCTCGTATAAAACAAGTAAAAAATGTTGCTCGTGAGCCTGTTTCGCTTGACACGCCAATTGGCGAAGAAAACGATTCGTTTTTGGGGGATTTTATTGAAGATAAGGAAGCTGAAAACCCTGTTGTAAAAACATCGCATATTTTATTGCGAGATCTGATTCGCAAAGTGATTATGACTTTGCCAGTGAGGGAACAAGAAGTGCTTAAAATGCGGTTTGGATTGGGGGGCGGCTATCCGTTGACGCTTGAAGAAGTCGGTTTGTATTTTAATGTAACGCGCGAGAGAATCCGACAGATAGAAGTGAAAGCACTTCGCCGTCTACGAAACCCACGAAAATCGCATGGATTACGTGATTATATGGGAATAGGGTGTCCATAAAAATTATGGGAGCGCGTTATTAATACATAAATGCGACTCTCGTAGATATTTAGCTCACAATAATAAGTGACTATCGAACAGGGGAGTTATAGACAAATGACAGATATTTTTGCTAAATTAATAACATTACAAGATATCCTTGTTGAAAAATATCGAATTAAAACATTAATTAATGCTTCACCTCAACAGTTGCAATCACAAGATGACTTGCTTGTGTGTTTAAAAACAGAATTTGTTGAACACAACACAATATATGGAGAAATTCGAGAAAAAATTAGCAAACTGAGAACGGAACTTGCGGAAGCGCAGATTATTCACGAATGCAAAGAAAAAAAGATGGATTTGATTTCAACTCACCGTGAATATGAGGTGCTCGACAAAGAAATCAAAGAAACAATCTCCTGTGAGCAAGAAGCTCGCAGGAGATTGCAGGAAGAAGAGAAAAAAATTATCGATATGAGTGAAATACTTAAACGGGAAGAACAACTTATACAGAATCAGAAAAGTGAACTGGATGTCGGTAAAAACAATCTTGCGAAAGATATAGAGACGTATAAAGCACAACTAGCAGATTTAAAGACCCGTGAGCAAGAAATTGTCGAAGATATGAATAGCGGCGAAATTATTTCTAAATTTGAGCGTATCATTATAAATAAACAGAATCAAGGAATCGTTCCTTTGGAAAAAAATGTATGCAACGGTTGTTACACGATTCTTCCCTTTCAATTTGCGAACAGGGTACGTGCGGGAAAAACCGTTGAGTTCTGTCCATATTGCAGTAGAATATTGTATTATAAAAAATTAGATAGTGAGAAGGCTGAATATTTCCGCGCTGAGGATATAAACAGTTTTATGGACGCGAGTAACGAATTGGGAGAAGAAGTTGACGAACATGATATTTCTCAAAAAAAATCGAATGAAGTGGATTTTTATGAATAACGATATATACTGCGATTTAACCACTCTGTGATTAGACTTTTTATATGACTTGCGTAAAGCAAGTTCGTTTTACGCAAGTCATATAAGAAGGGATGCGATCGCTTGTTGGTGTCCACAAGAGGAAAGTCTGGACTCACTCGGAAAAATGCCGGGTAACTCCCGGGCGAAAAAGCATATGCTATAAAAATGCACCTGTTTTTTCGACAGAAAGTGCAACAGAAAATATACCGCCGTGCAAACATTGTACGGCAAGGGTGAAAAGGTGTGGTAAAAGCTCACCGCGCACTCGGTAACAAGTGCGGCAGTGCAAACCTCTTTTTGAGCAAGGTCAAACAGTAACCGAAAGTTCCGACGAGAGATTTCTTTGTGGTTACGGGTAGACTGCTAGATATACTAGGTAACTAGTATGATAGAAAGACGGTCGCGTCGGATTTTCGGTGGAGTAATCTACAAAAATCCGGTAACAGGATCCGGCTTATAGTCCCTTCGGAAACACCGATTAACTTCGCGTTAGTCGGTGTTTCTTTTAGTAGAGGAACGAGGAAAAATGATGTTTTATTCCCTATTTGAGGGTTAATATCGAAAAACTGCCATGACGGACTGAAAGAACGAGTGGATGATTTATAAACCGCATATAGTATGTCCGTGGAAGGAATTGATGAAGAAGTAGATAAAACATTGAAAGAAGAAGGAACAACAGCACTTGCACCACAGCGGTTGACGTATGGGGTATCAGGGAGTGGCACTGTAACCACGGCTCCTCCTTATAGAGTGGCCTTTTTGTAGGCAGAGGTGTCTTTTGTGAATAAGGCGTATGACACGAGCATATTGATGAACATACTTGAGGAAGCAATATAACCTGCATTCAGCACTCCGATTAAAAGACGGAAAAAGCAAAATATACAACTATGAACTGTATCAGGGGCGACACATCATTGAAATACCTTCTCCGCGCTCTCAAGTACTGACGGAGAATTGCTATGCGCTACGCAAGACTCATCCGTTCCTCTTCGTCAACACTATCTAATCTATGATTTCGTGGCGATGGAGTTGAAAACGGATATTTAACATTATTTTTTTTACACAAATCATTAGTTATCTTAAAACAACAAACGGCGTCAATTTATAACCATTCCACTACCTCTCGCAACAGCTTAAATGCCGGATTTTTTAGCAGTAAGTTCTTTTATTTTCGCCGCTTTACCGACTTTGTCGCGAATATAATATAGTTTTACACGACGAACTTTCCCATGGCGTACACGTTCAACTTTGACAATCCGCGGCGAATGAATCGGAAACACGCGTTCTACGCCGATTCCATAAGAAATTTTACGCACAGTAAATGTTTTCCCTATTCCAGCATTTTTGAAACAGATGATCAATCCCTCGTATATTTGAATACGCTCTGTTTTGCCTTCAATAATTCTGAAATGGACTTTCACGGTATCGCCAACCTTAAAATCAAAAGATGCAATTTTTTTTTGTGATTCTTCAATCATTTTAATCAAATCCATCTCGACAAACTCCCGCGTTTTATCTTTAATTTAGATATCAAATATAGAACCTGTTAATTCCACGATAATTCGTTTGCTTTCTTAGCGAACGAATCATTTTTTTGCGCTCGTTCAAGTAAATCCGGGCGAACAGCAAGTGTTTTAGCTATACGTTGTGTTAAACGCCACTGCTGAATATGCTTATGATGCCCCGATAACAAGACATCAGGAATATTCATACCTCTATATTCTTCCGGTCGCGTATACTGAGGATATTCCAATAAACCGTCGGAAAAACTTTCTTCGTCAAGCGATTCAGTCGAAATTACACCATCAATCAGGCGATATACTGTATCAATTATAACAAGAGAGGCAAGTTCACCCGACGAAAGCACATAATCCCCAATTGAAACTTCATCGTCAACATAACGATCTATTATCCGTTGGTCAACACCTTCGTAACGTCCACAGATAAACACTATTTCTTTTTCACAGCTCAATTCTAACGCCTTATCCTGTGTAAACGGTATACCAGATGGTGTCACATACACTACATGTTTATGAAGTGCATCTATTGAATCAAGTGCACATCCCAACGGTTCGGGCAATATTACCATACCGACTCCACCGCCGTAAGGGTTATCGTCACATGTTTTATGCTTATCACACGTATAATCCCTGATATTCACCAAAGTATATTCGATAATGCCACGTTTAACTGCTCGTGCCATAGTTGACATTTCAAAATATAACTGCACTATCGCGGGAAACAAGGTGACAATTTTTAATTTCACTACTACTCTAAAATCCATCGGTGTAAAAGCTCTATTTTCTGTTTTTCAATATCTACTTGCCCGATGAATTCCGTCCTAAATGGTATAAATATTTTTTGTCTTTTTGTCGCAAGAATAACTTCTAAAAATTTTCCTGAACCGCCATCAATCACATCAACAATCTTTCCAGCTTTAACCCGTTGTGCAGTGTCGTTCTCGTCTTTCTGCAATTGACGATAAAATAATTCACAACCTTTAATGTCCTCGATATAATACTCGTCAGTCTTTAGTTGTGCTGCCTGTGTATGCGGCACTATTATTTCACACCCGCATATTTTCTTTGCATCTTCCGGACTGTCTATCCCGGCCACTTTCATGCATAGAGCAGTTCCTCTCTTCAGTACATATTCAATGATATTATCGTTTTCGGCTTTATTTTTTCGTAGAATAGCTTTTTTTAAAGAAAAAAAATGTTCATACTCTCCTGAAGTACTTTCAATTTTAACTTCACCTAACAATCCGCGAACACTGCGGACAACGCCGATAACAAATTGTTCCTTCAAACAAGTATATCCAGATTATATTGCTTTTGTGACATACTGTTTGCCACATTCAGAACCGTACGTGCCGCTTTTGCAACGCGTCCAGATCTTCCAATTATTTTACCGATATCACTTTCTACAACTTTTAATATGAGCGAGACGGAACCCACTTTCAGAATCCCTTCCAAGAAACTAGCATCTGGGTTATCAACCAAAGATTTCGCGATATATTCAATTAACTCGTTTCCCATTTCCATGAGCTTTAATTAAAGGTGAAATTTTTCTTATTAAGAATCTTGCGCACTGTGTCAGTAGGTTGAGCACCGACACTTACCCAATAACGAGCACGTACTTCGTTAAAAGCAATCTGTTTACTTTCATTCTCGATAGGGTGATAAATTCCAATTTCTTCAAGCGCAGCGCCATCTCTCGATTTTCGGGAATCTTGCACCACAATGCGAAAAAAAGGGCGTTTTTTTGTCCCCAGTCTTTTAAGCCGTATTTTGACCATTTGCATTCCTCCAAAATAGAAAATATATTTTAGTGCGATGTGATAAAATAGTCAAGGCGGTGCCAGAGCAAAACAGGAACATCCCAATTAAACTGATAAAAGCTCGTGTGGGACAAAATACGATAAAACACGGAGTTAGCTGAAGAGCAATACCAGCAGATACTGGAACTGCTGCCGAAGCAGCGAGGGAACATAAAGATAGAGAACCGAACTGTGCTCAACGCGCTTTTCTATATATGCAGGAACGGGTGCCCTTGTCGAACGCTACCCGAAAAATTCAGCAACCAGCACACCATTTACGTGCGGTTCAACTGTTGGGAAAAAAAGGTGTATGGGAGCAGGTTTTTGCTAAGATCCGGCAGGAAAACATGCCGAAACGAAGGTTCGTCCGCTGGATTTGACGTCGGGCAAGGTGCACCCCGACGCACACGGGTGTTAAAAACGGCGAACAAACGATGGGGAAGTCGTGCGAAGGCTGGGCAAAGATACACGCAATAACGACAGCCAGCGCGGCATTTGTGAAATTCAACCTGTCTGTAGGAAATGCTTTCGACGCGAAAAGAAGTGTTGGCTTTTGCAGGAAATGTCGCAGCACGCCGTAACGCTTGATTTTCTCGGGCGGACCTATGCCGTTGATAAAAACGGCGTCGAGCTTGTCGGGGAGAAAATCAAATGGTCCGTCAAATCCGAAGGCTTTGAACACAACGCAAAGAGCGTTCTGAGATATTACGTGCTGTCGGACGCGAACATGGACTGCTGCACGAGTATTGCCTGCTCGGGGCGTTTTCTCACGGCGTGTTCGGACGTTCCCCTTCGGCAGCGAGCGGGCTGGAAAAAGCGTTCGGCGCGGATTATGCGCTGTTTTGCCGAGCCGCCGAAAAACTCGGCGCGGTTTTTGAAGCTGAAAAAGCGGGCGGGCAATACCAGTGGAGCTATACGTTGTTGCCCAAGGTGCCGGTAAAAAACATGTATTACGAAGGCGACGATGAATACCCGACCCGCATACCGATTTTGTACGACAAGACCGCGATACAGATTTATAAGTTTGAACCGCTGGCGGTCTTGAACATCTGTTTTATCGAGGGGTTTGCGTCTATCGGGGAGTCGCTCTAGCGGCGCTGCTCGCCGCTGTCATTCGCCGAGCTGCGGTGCGATATACAGTACGCAAAACAGGGCTTTCGCCCTGCTTTTTATGGGCAGAGAGGTTACTGCCGAACGCCTATGCGCGGTAAAAAATATCGCTTATCGTTTTGATTAAGAACACCGCAGCTGGCGACGCAATCGCCGCGATAAGCACGCCCTTCATCTTGTCAAAGTCGTCCCAGTGCGTTTCAAGCACCGCAACGCGCTTGTCGAGCGACGCAACATCTTTGTGTATTTCGTTTGCGCTGTTTTCGAGTCGCCCCAGCGCCTGCATGAATAATTCGTCTTTATCCACGCCGCCCTCATCCGCCCGCTTTTATGTTCTGCAAGGTTTTGGTAGAGTTCTATCAAGCTTCGGTAGCACTCTACCGGATTCTCGTAGAATACTACAAAGACTTCGTAGCGTTCTACGGAAGTTCTGTAGTGTTCTGCCAAACCTTCGTAGAGCACAGCTAAATCTTGGTAGAATATAACTAAACCTTCGCGGTGTTCTACGAAACTTTAATAAAACAGCGCCTTCCCGCCATACAATTCTTGTAACTGTTTCTTCAAAAAACTGCCGCATAAAAGGCGGGCGCTCGGCGCGGAATAATGCCGTTCGGCAGACGCCTTTCGCTCGCCCTATCGGCGTTGCTCAAGCGGAATGAACGCGCGCGGGTTGCCGACGTTTTTGAAAGCGGGGCGGTAGATTCTGCCGCCGGAGACGAGCTCTTCAATGCGGTGCGCCGCCCAGCCGGCGACGCGGGAAATAGCGAAAATCGGCGTGAACAGTTCGCGCGGAATATCCATCATCGAATACACGAAGCCGGAATAAAAGTCCACGTTGGCGCATATCAGCTTGCCGGTCTGCTTTTCCTCGGCGACCAGTTCCGGCGCAAGCCGCTCTATGAGACGGTACAAGCCGTATTCGTCGAGCACGCCCTTTTCTTCGGCGAGCTTCTTCGCCTTTTCGCGGAGCAGCAGCGCGCGCGGGTCGGACACCGTGTACACGGCGTGCCCCTGCCCGTAGATGAGTCCGCCGCGGTCAAACGCTTCCTTGCGGACGATTTTCCGCAGATACCCGCCGACCTCCCGCTCGCTCGACCAGTCCCGCACATTCTCTTTAATGTCGTCCATCATCTCTATCACTTTGATATTCGCCCCGCCGTGCCGTTTCCCCTTGAGCGAACCGACCGCCGCCGATATTGCCGAATACGTGTCGGTGTCGCTGGACGAAACGACGTGTATGGCGAACGACGAGTTGTTGCCACCGCCGTGCTCGGCGTGGATGATAAGCGACAGGTCGAGCAGTTCCGCTTCAAGGCGGGTGTATGTCTTGTCCGCGCGGATAAGGCGGAGAAGGTTTTCCGCGGTCGAGAGCGCAGGGTCGGGGTTGTGAATATAGAGGCTCTTTCCGTCGTAGTAATGCCGCTTCGCCTGAAACCCGTATGCCGCCATAGTCGGGAAGCGCGCTATCAGTTCCAAGCTCTGCTTCAGCACGTTTTGAATGTCCGTGTCCTCCGGGTCGGTGTCGTATGAATAGCAGGCGAGCACGCTGCGGGCAAGCTTGTTCATAATGTCGGAGGAAGGTGCTTTCATAATCATGTCGTTGACGAAATGCTCCGGCAGCGCCCGCATTGTGCCGAGCAGCGCGCGGAACTCCGCAAGCTGGGAAGCTGTCGGCAGCTCCCCGAACAGCAGTAGGAACACAGCTTGCTCAAAGCCGAACTCGTCGCGCTGTTCCGTGTCGCGCACCAAGTCCTCTATATCATAGCCGCGGTACAGCAGCCTGCCGGGGACGGCGGCTTTTTCTCCGTCGCGCACCTCGTAGCCGACGACGTCGCCTATCCGCGTCAGTCCGACCAGCACGCCCCGCCCGTCGCTGTAACGCAGCCCGCGCTTTACGTCGTATGTCTGATAGAAGGACGGGTCGATTTTGTCGTTGAGCGTAGCCAGACGGGAAAAGTAGTCAAACACGGTATGCCTCTCAAGTGGGTAAGATGCCGCAGTATAGCATAAGGCGGGGGGAAATCATAGTGGGGACGGGCGCTTACCCCTGCCAATTATAAAGCCAAAGAAAGCGCGTACGGTATGTCGTCAAGCTTACAGACTGTCAAAAAACCTATCAAACCTTTCCTATTTTCTATTTTATCATAACTCGCTTCTAGCTTGCTCAAGTTTGCTATAAACTCGTCACAATACTTTTGCATATACGCAGCTATCTCTTCATACGGGATACGTTCCCGCATTACAACCGAACCGGCAAAACAATTCCCGTGCGTTTGAGCCGAATAAAACTGGCTGACAGACATTCCGTCGGGAAGCTTATACAACGTAACCAGCATGTGCGCATACATCTCAAGCGCAAAGAACTCTTTGTACGCATATAACCGTCTGGCAGCACCTGCTCTTCCTTCTGCGTCTCGATAATAGAACAACACTTCTTTTGTTTCTGCCTGAGCGTTCGTGAGAAACACCCGATAATACGGCACGTCATAATTGCCTCTATTATCAACTCTTTTTGTTGACGTACCTTCTTCCAGCTTAATCATGCTCGCCCTGTTCATTGGCAAGCACAAGCGTTTCTGTAAACAAACGATAGGGCGCGTTAAAATCCTTTTCAGCGGACACTGAAAAGCGGTAATAATCCTTGTCTCTAAGAGTCGTAAGACCGTCAGGACTGGCTACTAAATAGTCATTGAGCAAAACAGGCTTAAATACCTCCGGCGCGGACGCGGGCTTGCTCGGCGCTTCCGGCGTATCGTTTTTGCACGACCAGACGCCCCAAAGTAGCGAAATCAGCAACGCGAACAAGAACTTTTCATTGCTTTCATTGAATGTTCCGTATTTCTGCAATATGTCTTTATGCCCCGCGCCCTTCGGCAGACCCGTTAGCCGCTTGCCTGTATTCCGCCGCTATATCTGCCCCCGCCCGCCATACGGATCGCTTCGTTCGGTGCAAGTCGATAGTGCATTTGTCTTCTATAGTATACGCGTTATTCGTAAGGGTAACTCGGCTTACGACAGACTCTCGATAGGGCGGTAGGGAGACTCCACCCTCGTGTGGGCATATAAGAGCCTCTTATATAGAAGAGAGGCGAACAAACAGGCGTGCGCCCATAGCTAAAGCGCTCACTCGGCTTCGTATTCAAACCAGCCGACGGAGAGCGTCTCGTGCCTCGAATGCTGGCTGTGCGCGTAGCGCAAACAGTCGCTAAAGCCTCTCCCGCTACTACGGTGCGGCTCTTCCCACTGTAGTGGTGCGACCCCCTCCCGCTATGGTGGGAAGACTCCTTCCACTATGGCGGTGCGACCTTCCCCCACTGCAATAGGGAGAGGCTCTCCATATATAGCAGGGAGAACCTCTCTGTTTCATTTATATACACCGCGAGTTTGCGTATGCAAACTCGGTAGCAGAGGTAAAACCGAACGCTTCATGCCGCTTATAGAATATCTTCCGCGCCGTACAATGCGCCGGGCTTGAGCGTGCCTGCTTCAAGCGCACGCGACAGCCGCGCCAGCGCGTGCACCGCGCCCCGCGCGAAGCCCTCGCGGGAACGCGCCCGGTGCGTCATCTCTATCGTGTCCGCGCCGGAATCAAAAAACACCGTGTGCGTCCCCGGCACCGAGCCGATTCGGGTGCTCGACACGTGCAGTTCGTGCGGCTCGGGCTTCCGCGTAACCGCGCTGGTAACGAGCGCGGTTTTCCGCCCGTCTTCGGCGAGGATGCGGTGGGCAATTTCCATAGCCGTCCCCGACGGGCTGTCCGCCTTCTGGTTGTGGTGCACCTCCCACACCGCGCAGTCGTATTCGTCGAAAGCTGACACGATTCGCGCCGCCTCGCTCACAATGCGATAAAACAGGTTGACCCCCAGCGAAAAGTTCGCCGAGCGCACCGCCGTCCCGCCGGAAGCCGCCGCCAGTGCGCGGATTCCGGCTTCTTCCGCCTTCCAGCCCGTCGTCCCCACGACCAGCGGCAGCCGGAGTGGGAGCAGCGCACGGACGTTTCCCGCCGCAGCCGACGGGTGGCTGAACTCGATTACCCCGTCCGCTCCGCTCCGCCTCACCGCATCTGCGAGCGTCGCCCCGTCCCCCTCCGTGATGCGTACCGTCGCATCCTCTGCCCGCGTGTCTATGGTCGAGGCGACGGCGTGCCCAAGGCTTTTCGCCGCCGCCTCAACCATATGTCCCATTTTTCCGTAGCCGACTATCGCTATGTTCATGCTCCGCTCCTTATCGTTGCGTTCGTTCATGTTGTACCTTTATTCGTGCGGCGTGCCGAAAAATGCCCCGTGCAGAATCCGCACCACGTGGTCGCTTTCCGCATCGTCGCAAATCAGGCTGATATTCACCTTTGACGCGCCCTGGCTTATCATCTGCACGTTGATTCCGTGCGCGGCGAGCGCGGCAAAGCACTTGGCGAGAATCGCGCTCGACTGCGTTACGTCGCAAATCAGCGTTACAATAGATTTTTCGTCGTGGCACTGCACGTCGGATACATGCCGGATATCTTCCAGCAAGCCGCTCAAATCCTGCGCCGTGTTCACCGTGAGCGACACCGACACCTCGCTCGTCGCTATCACGTCTATGCTGGTGCCCCACTTTAAGAACTGGTTGAATATATGCGCCAGAAACCCGGCAGAGCCGAGCATCCGCGTAGATACAATGTCGAGCAGACGGCTGTGCTTCACCGCCGTAATCACGCGTACCGGCTCCGCCGCTTCTCGCCGCGCCTCGACGATGACCGAGCCTTCCGAGTCTATGTTGTAGGAGTTCTTGACGCGCACGAGCGTTCCGGTCTTGCGGCAGGGGAGCATTGAGCGCGGGTGCAGCACCTGCGAGCCGAAATAGGCGAGCTCAGCGGCTTCCTCGTAGGTGATTTCGTGCAGCGGGTGCGCCTCCGGCACGATTCGGGGGTCGGCGCTCAGAATGCCGTCCACGTCCTTCCACGTCTGTATCTCGTCTACGCGGAGCGCCGCGCCGAGCATCGTCGCGGTCAAATCGCTTCCGCCGCGCCCCAGCGTGGTAATCGTGCCTTTCCGGTCCTTTGCGATAAAGCCCGTTACCACCGGAATCGCCCCGTCTTTCCCGCTCGCATATTCGGCGAACGCGGCGGGAACCGCCTGCCACACGTCGTCGAGCAGTTCCGCCTGCGTAAACGCCGAATCCGACACGAAACCTGCATCCCACGCGTCGAACGCGCGGGCGAGAATGCCGCTCTTAGAGAGGAACGCGGCGGTAATCCGCACCGAAAGCCGCTCGCCGAACGACACGAGGTAGTCGCGGCTCCGCTTTGAAAGCTCGCGCACCAGCGATACGCCGGTCAGCAGCGTTTTCAGCTCGCCGAGCAGCGCGTCCGTCTCGCCCGCCGCAATGCCGAGGTTCCGTGCCGTCTCGCGGTGCAGGGTTTCGATCGCTCCGACGTCGACGGAGCCGGACACCGCTTTCTCCGCCGCTTCAAGGAGGCTGTCGGTTGTGTCGCCCATTGCGGACAGCACGACGAGCGGCTTCTTTGCCCGATTCGCGCCGATAATGGAGGCAACGCGGCGGACGCGCTCGGCGTCGGCAAGCGACGAGCCGCCGAATTTCATTACAATCATGTCTGTCGTTTCCTTTTCGGCGCATACTATAGAGGGAATGCGCGGCTTAGTCTAGGTAGTGTGGACTGGAAAGTAGAGGAACAAACACCTGACATGAATGGCGGCGATGAAGGAAGCGGTGAGCTTTGCGCAACGATTCCTCGCCAGTGCTTGAGGGCGCGGAAGACGGTTTCAATGACGTGCCGTGCCCGATACAGCTCATGACTGTACGCTCTCTGCTCTTTTCGGCTTTTAACCGGAGGGATGACTGCTGCTATATCCGCCTCCTTAAGCATATCTAGCAGCTCGTTCGTGTCATACGCCTTGTCCGCGAGGAACGCTTCCGTCTCCAAACCATCCATAAGGAGAGGCGCTTGGTTGCAGTCCGCGACAGTACCGCTTGTCACAATGCCGCTTGCCGGTATCCCGTACTCGTCAACTGCCAAATGTAACTTGCTGTTCAGCTCCCTTTTGTGCGGCTAATGTCCTGACTGCCGCCTTGTGCCCCGCATACGTCCGCGTGTGCCTTGATATACGTCGAATCTATCATAAAGCTATCCCGGCAGGCTCGCCTCT
>NZ_BBPW01000004.1:0-23188 GCF_001028545.1 Treponema endosymbiont of Eucomonympha sp.
GGCTTTTAACCGGAGGGATGACTGCTGTTATATCCGCTTCCTTAAGCATATCGAGCAGTTCGTTCGTGTCATACGCCTTGTCCGCAAGAAACGCTTCCGCCTCCAAATCCTCCATAAGGAGAGGCGCCTGGCTACAGTCCGCGACAGTACCGCTTGTCACAACGCCGCTTGCCGGCATCCCGTACTCGTCGACTACCAAGTGCAATTTGCTGTTCAGCCCCCTTTTGTGCGGCTAATGTCCTGAGTGCCGCCTTGTGCCCCGCATGCGTCCGCGTGTGCCTTGATATACGTCGAATCTATCATAAAGATATCCCCGGCAGGCTCGCCTATTGCGGTATCCGCCAGCATTTTCCATATTCCCTTATCCCGCCAGCGGCAAAACCGCTTGTGTATGCTGTTCCAGTTTCCGAATTCTGGCGGTATATCTCTCCACGGAGCGCCTGTACGCGTCTGCCACGCTACCGCGTTGATAAACAAACGGTTGTCTTTCGCCACTCCCCCGCGTTTCCCTGCCTGTCCGGGCAGCAGTTCTTTTATCCGTTCCCACGCCTCATCGCTTATATCGTGTCGGTGAATGCCTTCTTTTCTTTTCATGCTCCTTTTTTACCTCTTTCTCTTTATCCAGTCCACACTGCCTAGGCAATTTAATCGAGAGCATCGTCTCCCAAATATGCACCGCAAGTTCAACGCGCTCGGCTATGTGTTCACGAGGATGAATGCCCGTGTCGTCTACGAAGACGCGCGCGGCGAGACGATTGGAGGTCGACGTGCTGCTTGAGAACGGCGAGTATGCGCTTGCCGCGGAGGTGAAGAGCGCGCTGACGGCGGAAGATGTCAAAACCCACACCGAGCGAATGTGCATCCTCCGCGCCTATGCTGACGCGCACAAGGATACGCGGCAGTATCTCGGCGGCGGTTGCGGGGAGAATAGTCGGCAAGCGGGCGCGGGACTATGCTTACAAAAGCGGCTTCTATGTGCTTGAACAGTCCGTCGACACCGTCGGCATTGCCGAGCCGACGGAAGCGTGGCAGCCGAACACGGCGCATATATACCCTATGGTTTCCGCGGTCCCAGTACGGGGAACACCGAAGGCTTGACTTCCCGCCCGAAAAAACCATACAGTAGGCGCATTCTTTCGGGACGCGCTGTCCGGCGACACGCCGCATGACGCGCCCGCGACGTTTTCGCAAGGAGTACGTATATGGGACAGACGATAGCCGAAAAGATTTTTGCGGCGCATTTGGTGGATAAGCCGTTTCCGGACACGAATGTGCTGTCGCTCGACCGCGTGTTTTGCCACGAAATCACCACGCCGACCGCGGTTGCCGATTTAATCGACCGGAACAAGGACAGGGTGTTCGACGCCTCGAAAATCAAAGCGGTAATCGACCACGTAACTCCCGCCAAAGACTCCAAAACGGCGGAACAGGGGAAGATTTTGCGCGACTGGGCGAAGCGCAACCATATCGCCGACTTCTTTGACGTCGGCGCGAACGGCGTGTGCCACGCGCTCTTTCCCGAAAAGGGCTTCGTGCGCCCCGGCTTCACCGTCATCATGGGCGACAGCCATACCTGCACCCACGGCGCGTTCGGCGCGTTCGCGGCGGGAGTCGGCACCACCGACCTTGAGGTAGGCATTCTGAAGGGGGTGTGCTCGTTCAAAACGCCGAGGACGATTCGCTTCAACCTGTCGGGCAGCTTGCGGGCGGGCGTTTTCCCGAAAGACGTCATCCTTTCCATTATCAATAAAATCGGCGTGAACGGCGCGACAAACTGCGTCATCGAGTTCGCGGGGAGCGTCATCGACGGCATGAGCATGGAAGGGCGCATGACGCTCTGCAACATGGCGGTCGAAGCGGGCGCGACGAGCGGCATCTGCATGCCGGATATGACGACGGTCGAATACCTGTGGCGATTCATTCAAGGCGAATATGCGTCTAAAGCAGACGCGCTTGCGGCATACGGCAAATGGGCGAGCGACAAAGACGCGGCATACGAACAGACGCACAGCTATGACGTGTCGCTTCTCGAGCCGCTCTGCACCGTCGGGTATAAGCCGGACGGCGTGAAGCCGGTGCGCGAGATGACGGGCGCCAAGCTCGACCAAGTGTATATCGGCTCCTGCACGAACGGCAGAATCGAAGACCTCCGCGCGGCGGCGGCTGTCGCAAAGGGAGCGGTCGCGGCGGGGAAGAAGGCGGCGGTGCGCACCGTCGTGTCGCCCGCGACTCCGTCTGTGTACCGGCAGGCGCTCGGCGAAGGCATTATCGAGCTCTTTATGGACGCGGGGTTCTGCGTGACGAACCCGACCTGCGGGGCCTGCCTCGGCATGAGCAACGGCGTGCTTGCCGGCGGGGAAGTATGCGCCTCCACCACAAACCGCAACTTTAACGGCAGAATGGGCAAAGGCGGCACGGTGCATTTGGTCAGCCCCGCAACCGCCGCGGCGAGCGCTTTCGCGGGCGTTTTGACGAATTCGCCGCTTTTTCAGGCGTAAATGTATTCCCGTAAAAAAGCCCCGCACGCATTGTGTGCGGGGCTTTTGTTATGTTACTTCAACGATGCGTTGATAGAAATTGTGCTCAAGACGACCGACAGCACGGCGGTAAACAGCGGCGCGTATAGGTTAAAGTAATAGAGTCCGCTGTTTGTATTCGCGGTAATCATCGTTTCGGGCAGAATCGCGTCGATTTTGCGAAGCCGTTCGCCGCTCGCCGTCCGTATGTTAATAGATTCGCGTGAATTGCGTTCCTTTACAAGTCCGCCCGCAAGCCCGACGTAATATTCCCACGTGCGGTCGGGAACATACGGATACCGACCCGGCGTATGTACCGCGCCGGCGACCGTCACAAAGTACTGACGAAACGGCACGACCAGCGTATCGTTTGCTTCGACAAGGTGTTCGCTCCGATAAGTCGGATCGTACAGCATAGGGGTCAGATTAAGAAAAATGCGGCTGCCGTGCCGGGAAATATAGGTGTTATCCGTATCGGCTGCCGGGGAAAACCAGTCCCGGATGCGTCGCGCCAACACGGCATAATTTTCGCCTTCGGCAAAGCGCACCGCCAATTTATTCGACAAGCTCGCGCCGTCGGCGTGTTCGAAGACGGTCGACGCATCCGTGCTGTCGACATTGCGGGACGCAGATACCGCTCCTTCGATGAACACAACCGGCAGCAAATCGCCGGTCGACGGTATCGTAACCGCGTCGAGGTGCTCCAGCGGATAATCGGCGTCGATTTCGGCTTGAGACAAGAACAGCTTATTCCACGAATCCCGCGCCGCGTTCACCGAGCGCAGCAATTCCGTCCGTGACGCGTCCGCTCTCGGCGCTAATCCTGCCGCATAATAGGAGACCAATTTCCGCAGGTTTTCCCCGCGCAGCAACTGATAGCTTCCCGGCCGCTCTACCGCGCCCGAAATGGTAACGACGCGGTCGATTCGCTTGACCGTGATGATATCACCCGGTCTCACGTAAGGGTTTTGCGTTAAATCCCCGAACCGAGTCGCCTGAAATAAATCATACACCGCCGTTTTGCCTGAAGCGGAGGTTACCGACACATTCCGCAGCGACGAATACGGCGTTAAATTGCCTCCTGAGACAAAACCTGAAAGCCGCTGAAGCACCCGCGCCGAATGCTCTCCCGCCGCTGTCACTTCGCCCTTTACCTGAATGGTAAACAGCGCAGGTGCTGCAAGCACAAACTGTACGCCGCTCATGGGATAGTTCTTGGCGACTATGGATTCCACCTGTGTTTTTAGCTGTTTGAATGTCTGCCCCGTCGCATTGATGACCGCCAAATTAGAAATGCGAATTTGATATGTGGCATCCACCGCTATGCGGTAGGCAACCGGCGCAGTTCCCGCAGCATACGTCAGCGTGTAAATGTCGCCCGCAGTAACCTGATAATCAGGAGACGACATGGCAAGCTGCACATAATCCGGCGGGATAAATTCTGAGTCTGTCAGCTGAGTTTGAGCAAACGCAATCGTTGCCGACAGCGCAAAAAGCGCTATTCCCCAAAACAATCTGTGTTTCATTGTATCCCCTGCCATACTTCAATTTGTTCAGGAACACGCTTCGTTCCCTAAATAAATCTTGCGAAACGCCTTGTATTCCATGTTTTTTTACGCTTGTTGCTTGAGAGACTGACGTTTCCAAACAACCTTATTGCGTATTTACTATAATTCAGCGATTGCTTCGAAAACTGCGGCGTCTGTCTTTACCGCGATTTAGCCTGCGCCTTCTTAAATTTAGCCATAGCTTCTTTGTCGTTCCTGACATTAGCGAGAGCATTCAGCACGAACGCAAGGAAGACGGAAAAGAATCCCGCCGCAAACGTGACGATAATGCACAGCAGTCCGCGGCTTGGACCGGATTTCTGGTCGGGCGCTTCCGCCAGCTCCAGAATTTGGAACACCGGCGATTCGCTCTCTATCGCTATCTCTAAAAGCTCATGCTGCACTTTAAGCTGGGAATACACCTCCCGCTGGGCGGTTAGTTCCAGCGAGAGGCGGTTCCGTTCCACCATAATGGCGGGAATGCCGACTGACGACCCGCCGGAGACGGATAGTTCCAGCTTATGGGCTTCTTCCTCAAGCCGCTGGATTTCGCGGAAGGCGTTCGCTATATTCTTCTCAAAGTTTTCTTTTTGCAGCTTGTTCTTATCCAAGCCCAACTCGTCAAAACGACCGCCTAAATATGTTACGCAAAAATTCGCCACTGTTTGGGCAAAGCTGGGGTCGGTATCGGTAAAGCTAATGCTGAACACCCCTGTCTTTTCGTCATAAGAAGCGGACAGCTTCTTTTTCAGGGCTTTGCGGCTTTCCGCCCGCAGGTGGTCTTTAATCTTATATCGTTCTATGAGGCTGAATTCATCCACGACTGTGTCGAGCAGCGCGTTGCTATCGCTTACCAAATAGACGGCGAGTTCGCTGAAAGTAGGACCGCTGACGCCTTTAACGCCCGCAAGATTTGCTAAGCCGCCGAGACCGCTCGAGCTGATCATCGAGGATAACCCGCTGCCGGAAGACGAATCGTTTATCAGCATACGCGCGCTTGGCGTGTATGTATTTGGCATAAATGGTATTTCGGGCGGCAGCGCGAGCGAAATCACAGACGCCGCGACAACGCCGACCGCCGCAGCGAGCGTAATTGCGATAATCATCTTCCGCCGTTGCCACAGCACCGCGAACAGGTCGATAAGACTTATTTCGTCGTCGTCAGGCGCTTTTATCTGCCGTTCATCGTCCACGATAAACCTCATATGATATGGCGTACTATTGGCAGCAAGTATACGGATTTCACGTCTAAATGAAAAGGGTTAAAAGCGGGGATATGCCGTCTTTGCTCTTTATGCCAAAGCATAGTGAGCATAATAAAGCAGGGCACGAAGACGGCGGCATAATCGCGGCGCGACTCTTCCCGCTACAGTAGGGAGACCCTCCCTCTTTTGACGAGACGCGGAATCCTCGATCAGGAAGCCAACCCCCGCATAAGCGGGTGACGCTCTCTCGTTACCCCACGCGAGCGCCTCTCGTTAGGCTAGAACAGCGTCTCTGTCTAGGGAAGGACAGAGATGCTACCTAGGCTAGAACAGAGCCTCTACCTAGGTAGCGTGGACTGGATAAGGGAAAAGAGGTAAAATGGGAAGTATGAAAAAAAATGAAGGCATTCATCGGCACAATATAAGCGACGAGGCGTGGGAACGGATAAAAGACCTGCTGCCCGGACAGGCAGGAAAACGCGGGGGAGTGGCGAAAGACAACCGTTTGTTTATCAACGCGGTAGCGTGGCAGACGCGCACGGGCGCTCCGTGGAGAGACATGCCGCCAGAATTCGGGAACTGGAACAGCATACACAAGCGGTTTTGCCGTTGGCGGGACAAGGGAAAACGCTGGCGGACGCCGCAATAGGCGAGCCTGCCGGGGATATCCGTATGATAGATTCGACGTATATCAAGGCACACGCGGACGCATGCGGAGCACAAGGCGGCACTCAGGACATTAGTCGTACAAAAGGGGGCTGAACAGCAAATTACATTTGACGGTTGACGAGTACGGGATACCGGCAAGCGGCATTGTGACAAGCGGTACTGTCGCGGACTGCAGCCAAGCGCCTCTCCTTATGGAGGATTTGGAGGCGGAAGCGTTTCTTGCGGACAAGGCGTATGACACGAACGAGCTGCTCGATATGCTTAAGGAAGCGGATATAACAGCCGTCATCCCTCCGGTTAAAAACCGGAAAGAGCAGAGAGCGTACAGCCATGAACTGTATCGGGTACGGCACGTCATTGAAAACGTCTTCCGCGCCCTCAAGCGCTGGCGGGGAATTGCCACACGCTATGCAAAGCTCACCGCTTCCTTCATCGCCGCCATTCATGTCAGGTATTTATTCCTCTACCTTCCAGTCCACACTACCTAGATATACTTTGTAACTGCCTAAATATATTTCATAATTGCCTAGATATACTTTATATCTGCCTAGATATATTTTGTAACTGCCTAAATATATTTCATAACTGCCTAGATATATTTTGTAACTGCCTAAATATATTTTATATCTGCCTAGATATACTTTGTAACTGTCTAAATATATTTTATATCTGCCTAAATATATTTTATATCTGCCTAGATATATTTTATATCTGCCTAGATATACTTTGTAACTGCCTAAATATATTTTATATCTGCCTAGATATATTTTGTAACTGCCTAAATATATTTTATATCTGCCTAGATATATTTTGTAACTGTCCAGATATACTTTATATCTACCTAGATATATTTTGTAATTGCCCAGATACGTTTTGTAACTGCCTAAACCTGAAGCGCGGACGGGCAAGCCCGCCCCGCCTGAATGTCCCGCCGCGGCAAGTCTGTCTTCGTTTTGCCGCTCTGTGCCGGACGGAATTAAACCTCCGGTTCAGGACGCCCTATAGCTTCCTTATTATTCCGTTTCTCGTGTCGATATATTCACCCGTGCCGAAATAGAAAGCCGCCTTCTCCCCGCCGCTGACGTTGCTCCAGAACCGCCAGTGAACAAGTTCGTTGCCTTCCGTAAAGCGTGTGTCAAAGCGCCAACCTGCAACTCCTCTGTTCTTATGCACGGAAGATTATAGCGTCCCTCCCTCCAGTAAAAAAATCAAGAGAATACGCGGGTATTTTCTAATCCGCGCTGCCGTTCCGAACGGCGACGTCTGAACAGACCTGTTCAAGAGTTGCGCAAGCAAGCGGAACGGGCACGGAAGTCGCCGAATAGCGCATTGCGGCGGCAGCCGTTTTGCCGGCGGCTGGACATTCGCCGGATTTCCCGCTATCGTAGCGCTATGATACTCGTGATAAAAAAGAACACCGGCGCGGACGACCTCGCCGCGTTTATCGGGCAGCTCGAAAAGCAGGGGCTTGCCGTGCACCGCTCCGACGGGACGGAGCAGACCATACTGGGGCTTATCGGCGACACAAGGAGCCTGAACGAGGAAAGCCTGAAAGCGCACCGCGCCGTCTCGCGCGTCATGCGGGTGCAGGCTCCGTATAAGCTGGCGAGCCGCGCCTTTCACCCGGCAAGCAGCGTGATTCGCGCGGGGAATGCGGCATTCGGCGGAGGCGCGTTCACCGTCATTGCCGGTCCGTGCTCCGTCGAAAGCAGCGCGCAGGTATGCGGCGTTGCCCGAAGCGTCAAACAGTCGGGCGCGCGCGTCCTCCGCGGCGGCGCGTTCAAACCGCGCACCTCGCCGTACAGCTTTCAGGGAATGGGCGGCGCGGGAATCGACCTCCTGCTCGCGGCAAAACGCGAAACCGGACTGCCGGTCATAACCGAACTTATGTCCATAAGCCAGCTCGACCTGTTCCGCGACGTGGATATAATCCAAATCGGCGCGCGCAATATGCAGAACTTCGACCTGTTGAAAGAGCTCGGCGGCGCCGGAAAACCGATACTGCTGAAACGCGGGCTTGCCGCCACCGTGAAGGAACTGCTTATGTCCGCCGAATACGTCATGGCTGCCGGAAACGAGCGGGTCATTTTGTGCGAGCGCGGAATCCGCACCTTCGACCAGTACACGCGGAACACGCTCGACCTGTCCGCCGTGCCGTTTCTGCAGCGGGAAACGCACCTGCCGGTCATAGTCGACCCCAGCCACGCCTGCGGCATGAGCTGGATGGTCCCGACGCTGGCAAAAGCCGCCTGCGCCGCCGGAGCCGACGGAATCATGGTGGAAGTGCACGACAACCCCGAATGCGCGCTCTGCGACGGCGAGCAGTCGCTGACTCCCGCCGAGTTCGGCGCGCTCATGAAAACGCTTTCGCGCTATGCCGAAATCGAAGGCAAAACGCTCTGATTCGCTTCCCCGCGTGAGAATAGCAACGCGATTTACGGGATACGGCGCGTTGTGCGCTCGCCCGCGGCGCGGAGCAACGCAGAATCTTTAGAAGGGCGCATTCCTGTGCGCATAATAGTACAGAAGGATTATGTTATGACAGCAAAGAAGGTCGCCGTGATTATGGGCAGCGACAGCGATTATCCGGTGGTCAAAAAGGCGGAAGCGGTGCTCGCGTCGTTCGGCGTGCCGTTCGAGACGCGAGTCATGTCCGCGCACCGCACCCCCGCGCGAGCAAGCGAGTTTGCGCGGGCGGCGCGCGCGCGCGGCTTCGGCGTAATCGTCGCGGCGGCGGGGAAAGCCGCCCACCTTGCGGGCTTCCTTGCCGCGCACACGACGCTGCCGGTCGTCGGCTTGCCGCTCAAGGCGTCCGCGCTGGAAGGACTGGACGCGCTTCTGGCGACGGTGCAGATGCCGGCGGGGATTCCGGTCGCCACGGTCGCTATCGACGGCGCGGAGAATGCCGCGCTGCTTGCCGTGCAGATTCTGGCGGTAAGCGATTCCGCGCTCGCGGACAAGCTGCAAAAGCACCGCGAGGATATGGCGGAGTCGGTCGCGCAGAAGGACGCAGCGTTCAGCGCAAGCCGAGTGCAGTAGTTTGCGTCGCAAATCTTTCACGTTATGCGAAATGGGGGTTACGCTTTTTTGTAAATATTTATAAAAAATTATTGACAAATAAAAGAATATTGTATAAAACATATAAGAAATTATTTTTGTAGAGGTGTTACCATGTTTGAATATAATTATAAATTATTGGCACATTTTAATAAAATGGCCAACGAACTAATGAATAATGGAATTAAAAATATTTCTGAAGAAGAATGGAATAATAAATTTACCGGATATTATAAATCCATACATGAACTTTGTTCCCATATTTATATTTCTGATTTTAATTGGCTAAAAAGATATATGTCTTTACGTGAATTTAAAACATTAGCCATAAAAATATTTGAAAGAAATTATAATCTTACGGAAGTTGTTTTTGTGAATATAAACGAATATGTTACGATGAGAACAGAATTGGATAATATAATAATTGATTTTATAAACGAAATAACGGAAAAAGATTTGGAAAAAATAGTGAAATATAAAAATTCAAAGGGACTTGGATTCGAAAAAAGAATGGATGGTTTATTAATACATTTGTTTAACCATGAAACACATCATCGGGCAATGATTTCATTATCTTTAGAAATGATGGGAAAGGCGAATGATTATAATAATGTATTGCCTTTTGTATATAAAGACAATACTGAAAAATAATGGGATACGCCCCCGCTTCGCATAACATGCGGTTTACGCTATGACCTATGTCTCACTCCGGCACATTTAGGGGTAAAAAGGCAGGGCTTTCGCCCTGCTTTTTTATGAACAGAGGAGCGCATATACCGAGACCGGCGAAAAGGGTGACCGAGAGGTTTTGTCTTTATACCGAGTTTTTTGAAAAACTCGGACGTTCGGTTGCCGCCGAACGCACGCTACGCGAACAGCACCTCGCGCTCGCCAGCGACGACGCGCCCGATGATCGCCGCTTCTTCGCCCTCCCGTGACAGGACGCCGAGTGTGCGTTCCGCATCCCGCTCCGCCACGATAACGCACATTCCCGCACCCATATTGAACACGTTGAACATATCGCGGTCGGGTATGCCGCCGAGCCGTTGCAGCAGCGCGAACACGTGCGGCACCCGCAGCGCCGCACGGTCGATTTTGACCGAAAGATGCGCGGGCAGCGCGCGCGGAATGTTCTCGTAGAAGCCGCCGCCCGTGATATGCGCGGCGGACTTCACCGGCACTTCGCGCAGAAGCGCAAGCACCGGCTTCACGTAAATCTTTGTGGGCGCAAGGAGCGCCTCGCCGAGCGGACGGTCAAGCCCGTCAAATGTCACGCCGAGCGACGTGTTGCTGTCGGCGAGAATTTTCCGCACGAGCGAAAAGCCGTTCGAGTGCACCCCCGACGAAGGGAGCGCAATGAGCGCGTCCCCTTCCGCCGCGTTCGCGCTATCGAGAAGGCGTTCCTCGTCCGCGACGCCGACGGAAAAGCCCGCAAGGTCGTATTCCCCCGCCGGATAAAAGCCCGGCATCTCCGCCGTCTCGCCGCCGATAAGCGCGCACCCCGCCTGCACGCAACCTTCCGCCACGCCCGACACGATTGCGGCGACCGTTTCCGGCACATTCTTCCCCAGCGCGATATAGTCGAGGAAGAACAGCGGCTTCGCGCCGGAGCAGATTATGTCGTTGACGCACATAGCCACGCAGTCGATTCCGACGGTGTCGTGCCTGCCCAGCGCGAACGCCAGCTTGAGTTTCGTGCCCACGCCGTCCGTGCCAGAGACCAGCACCGGCGCTTTCATGCCGTTCAGGTCGGGCTTGAACAGCCCGCCGAACCCGCCCAGCCCGCCGATGACGCCGGGGATATGCGTTCGCCTGACGTGTTCGCTCATGAGCCGCACGCCTTCGTAGCCCGCCGTAACGTCTACGCCCGCGCGCTTGTAGCTGTCGCTGTAACTTTTCATGCCGCCAGTATACCGATTCCCGCGCCTGAATAAAAGCCGACGATAAACCGCCGCTCCCGTCAGCGCACCGCAGGCAGCGGACGCAGGCGCCGAAGCCCTCGCGGGACGCAACGAGAGTCCCGTTGCGTGCAACGAAAGCGCGGTTGCCTGAACGAAGACCGGAATATCATGCAAAGCCGTATAGAGACGACCTGCTTGCCGCCGGACGACTGGCAAAAGCCTGCGTTCCGGCGTATGCTTACGCCTATGACACAGGTTGAATGGGCGGCGTTCTCCGCGTTTCGGGAAGCGTTCCGCAGGCAGGCTGAAAGCTGGAACCGCGACTTCGCAGCGGAACTCGCCCCGCTGCAACGGCGCGCGGCGGAGCGCGACACGCCGCCGTATCCGCTGGAAACGCCGGTGGTCTACAACGCCGCTCTGGACGAAGTCCGCGCGGAGGACGCCGTCAGGCTTATTATCGTCGGCGACAACCCGGGGAAGGACGAGCAGCGCGCGCATAACCGCCGCTATCTGGTCGGTCAGGCGGGAAAGCTGGGGGACGGCTTCTTCCGCGCCCGCCCCGAACTGGGAATAGACTACCGCAGGGACGCCGTCATCCTGAATAAAACGCCGGTGCACAGCGCAAAGACCGCCCACCTACGGGCGGTCATCCGCGACGGCAGCCCCGCCGTCCGCCGCCTCGTGCAGGAAAGCCAGCTCTTCATGGCGGAACAGACGGCGAGATTGCACCACGCGCTGTGCGGTTCGGGCTGTATGCTCTGGCTGGTCGGCTATGCCGAACTGAAGCCGCACGGCATATTCTCCGAGTACCGCGACGCGCTGCTCCGCGCATACGAACGCGGCGCGGCGTCCGCGTGGAGCCGCGTACTGGTGTTTCAGCATTTCTCCCAGAACCGCTTTTCGGTCGACCTGAAGGGTTTTTGCGGGGGAACGGTGCCGGCGGACGGCACCCTAGCGCAGCGGCTGTTCGAGCTGGGGACGCGGCACAAGGCGAAAATCTTTGAACATACGGCACGTTGACGTTGCCCTATGACTTGCGCCCCCTCGGCGGGCAAGGCGCGGAAACCGCCCGCGGAACGCTCGGCAGGCAACTGGGTAGAAAGTTCCGGCAAAGCCCGCTTGGTAGCCGCGGTAGGTTCTTACCCGTATTACGGCTTTATATCGCCTGTCGGCAAGCCCGCTCGGTAGCCGCTTATCCGCACTATGGGTTTTATCGCCGCCTCCCCGCTCACGCGGGAGGTTCTCGTTAGGCTAGGTAGTGTGGACTTGAAGGTGGATGTAAAGGAAAACACCTGATATGAATAGCAACGATGAAGGAAACGGTAAGCTTTGCATAGCGCGTAGCGATTCCTCGCCAGCGTTTGAGGGTGCCGAAAACGATTTTAATGAAATATTCCATAGTTTGCTGTGGAGTATTTCATTCATATCTCCCTTTTTACCTCTCTCCTCCTCTTTAGTCCACACTACCTAGAACAGTGTCTCTGTACTGCCCTAAACAGCGTCTCTGTGCCGCCCTAGACAGTGCCTCTCTCCGCCTAGAACAGTGTCTCTGTCCCGCCCTAGACAGTGCCTCTCTCCCGCCTAGAACAGTGTCTCTCTCCCGCCTAGAACAGTGTCTCTGTGCCGCGTGTGCGTCTCGCGCAAGCGGTAGCATGAGGCACCTGCAAAAGAAGCAGTGCTTTCGCCCTGCTTCTTTCATCTTTTGCCTTGCCTTATAGGTTTCGCGCCCCTCGGCAAGCCTTCTTGATAATCACGGTAGGTTCTTACCCGTATTACAGCACAAAGGCTTTCGCCTGTCGGTCGGATTGCTCGGCAGCCCCACTGGTGGAAACTCCAACAAAGCCCGCTTGATAGCCGCAGTAGCCGCTTATCCGCACTATGGGTTTTATCGCCGCCTCCCCGCCCATACGAGAGGCTCTGTGCCGCCCTAAACAGAGCCACTCTGCCGAGTTCCTTCAGGGAACTCGGTCGTTCGGCGGTAGCCGAACGCGAGCCTCCGTTCCGTCCCTCGGCAGGTCCCGCCCCGGCGGGGCAAGCGCCCGTCAGCCCCCGGACACATACACCGTGCGCGTGTCCGGCGTGAACGTGTACCCCTCCTTGTGCACCTTCACCGTGACTTCGCCGTTATGCTTCGCGCTCCATAACTTAAATATATACCGGTATGAGCCGCCGCCGTCGTTCTCCAGCGTGTCGCTCGGCTTGACGCCGGTCCCGCCGTCGTTCACGATCGTAATATCGCTCATAGAAAACCCCGGAATGACTTTGTCAAACTTCAGCGTCAGCCCGTTCGAGGACCCCACTAGCGGCCACTGCGTGAGGGACTGGAACGCTACCGGTATCGTCAGCCACACCTGCGCCGCGCGCGTGTCCGGCGTGAACACGTACCCCGCCTTCGACACCCACACCGTAACCGTGCCGTTCTTCGCAATGCCGCTCACCGCGAGCGCGTATGTGCCGCCGCCTTTGTCCGTCAGCGCGCCTTTCCGAATGCCGGTGCCGCCGGTATCCGTGAGCGCGATATCGCCCGCTGTCAGCCCCAGGATGACTTTGTTAAACTTCAGCGTCAGCGCCGTCGTGCGCTCCGTCTCCGGAGTCGCCGTGACGGACAGGAACGCTGCCGTTGCCGTCGACGACACCTGCGCCACGCGCGTGTCCGGCGTGAACACGTACCCCGCCTTCGCCACCTTCACCGTGACTTCGCCGCTATATATCAAGGTGTTTGTCTGAAACATAAGCCAGTATTCGCCGCCGCCTTTGTCCCTCAGTTCGAGCGGCTTGCCGCCGGTATTGCCGGTGTCCGTGAACGTAATATCGCTCATAGAAAACCCCGCTATGGCTTTGTTAAACTTCAGCGCCAGCGCCGTCGTGCGCTCCGTCTCCGGAATCGCCGTGAGGGACTGGAACGCCACCGCGGTCGGCGATTCGTACACGTCCGCCGTGCGCGAGCGCGGAATGAACGCGTACCCCTCCTTCGACACGTTCACCGTAGCTGTGCCGTTCTTCGTTACGTTGCTCACCGCGAGCCGGTATGTGCCGCCGCCGCTGTCCGTCAGCGCGCCCTTCTGGATTCCGGTGTAGCCGTTGCCCGTGAGCGCGATATTCGCCGCCGACAGTCCTCCCGGAACGGGGCGGTCAAAGGTCAGTATCAGCGCCTTCGTGCCCGCCGGACCCTCTTCCGTCGAAAGGGACCGGAACTCTATCTCTGGCTTTGTCCACCACACCTTCACCGACTGCGTGTCCGGCGCAAACGCCCACTCCGCCTTGCGCACCTTCACCGTAACCGTGCCGTCCTTCGTCACGCCGGTCACCGCCAGAAAGTACGTTTCCGGCGGGTATCTGCCGCCGGGCTGCGTGACTATGCCGCCCGCCCGAAGGCGAATGCCGGTATTGCCGGTGTCCGTGATCGTAATATCGTCCGCCGACAAGCCCGGAATGACTTGGTCAAAGGTCAGCGCCAGCGCCTTCGTGCCCGCCGACCCCTCGTCTATCTGCGCGAGGGACACAAACGCCGCCGGGACGGGCTTCGCGTACACCTGCGCCGACTGCGTGTCCGGCGAGAACGCGTAGCCCGCCTTCGCCGCCTTTGCCGTGACGGTGCCGCTCTTCGTTATGCCGCTCACCGCAAGCCGGTACGCTCCCGGCGCGTATATGCCGCCGAGGTGCGTGAACCCGCCCGCCCGAAGGCGAATGCCGGTGCCGCCGGTGTCCGTGAGCGCGATATCCGCCGCCGTCAGTCCCGGAACGGGGCGGTCAAACAGCAGCGTCAGCGCCGTCGTTTCCGCCGTCCCCCCTTCCGCCGCAAGGGATATGAACTCTGTGCCCCAATACACCCGCGCCGGCAGCGTGTCCCGCGCGAACGTATACCCCGCCTTCGACACCCGCGCCGTTATGGAACCGTTCTTCGTAACGCCGCTCACCGCCAGCGCGTATGCGCCGCCGCCCTTGTCCGTCAGCGTGCCCTTCCGAATGCCGGTGCCGTCGGTGTCCGTGAGCGTAATGTCGCCCGCCGTCAGCCCCCCGATGACTCTGTCAAAGGTCAGCGTCAGCGCCGTCGTGCGCCCCGCCGCGTACCCGTCTTCCGTAAGGGACAGGAACTCCGCCGGGACGGGTTCCCCGTAACGCACCGCCGCCGTGCGCGCTGGCGGCGAGAACGCGTACCCCGCCTTCGCCGCCTTCACCGTGACGGCGCCGCCTTTCGTAATGCCGCTCACCGCCAGCGCGTATGCGCCGCCGCCCTTGTCCGTCAGCGCGCCTTTCTGAATGCCGGTATTGTCGGTGTCCGTGAGCGTAATGTCCGCCGCCGACAGACCCGGAACGGCTTTGCCGAACTGCAGCGTCAGCCCCGCCGTAACGACGCCGTCCCCCCCGTCCGCGGCGAGCGAGGCAAAGGCTATCTCCGGCGGCTTGTACACCTGCGCCGCGGGCGAATCCGCAAACGTGTTCCCTGCCTTCTCCGCTACCTTTGCCGAGACGCTGCCGTTCTTTGTAATGCCGCTCACCGCAAGCGTATAGACGGTGCCGCTCGTTCCCGTGCGGGTAAGCGCGCCTGCTTTCTGAATGCCGGTGCCGCCGGGGTCCGAAAGCGTAATATCGTCCGCCGTCAGTCCGCTAACGGCTCTGCTAAAGGTCAGCGTCAGCGCCAGAGTGCCTTTCTCCGCCGACCCGTCCGCCGTGAAGCTTTCGAACCATATCTGCGGCGCAAGCACCCGCGCCGACTGCGTGTCCGGCGAGAACGCGTACCCCGCGCTCGCCGCCTTCACCGTGACTTCGCCGCTCCGCCAAATGCCGCTCACCTTAAGCAGGTATGCGCCGCCGCCTTTGTCCTCCAGCGCGCCTTTCTGGATTCCGGTGCCGCCGGTGTCCGTGAACGCGATATTCGCCGCCGTCAGTCCCGGAATGGCTTGGTCAAAGACCAGCGTCATATCATACGTCCTTCCCCCTCTATAGTCGTTCTGCCAAAGGGACGTAAATGCCGCCTTGACGATCGGCGCGCGCGCCTGCGCCGTGCGCGTGTCCGGCGTGAACGCGTACCCCGCCTTGTGCACCTGCACCGTGACGTCGCCGCTTCTGCGTATGCCGCTCACCGCAAGCCGGTATGCGCCGCCGCCTTCGTCCGTCAGCGCGCCCGCCCGAATGCCGGTGTAGCCGGTGTCCGTGAGCGTAATATTCGCCGCCGTCAGTCCTCCCGGAACGGGGCGGTCAAAGATCAGCGTCAGCGCCGCAGTCGTCGATTTCAGCCCGTCCGCCGTAAGATTTATGAACGTTATCGCGGTCGGCGCCGGATGCACCTGCGCCGACTGCGTGTCCGGCGAGAACGCGTACCCCGCCTTGTGCGCCTTCACCGAGACGGAGCCGTTCTTCGTTATGCCGCTCACCGCGAGTGTATAGACTTTGCCGCCCGTTCCCGCGCCGGCAGCCGTCAGCGCGCCCGCCCGAATGTCGGTGCCGTCGTCGTCCGTGAGCGCAATGTCTTCTGTAGACAGTCCCGTTATGGCTTTGTCGAAGGTGAGCGTCAGCGCCGTCGTGCCCGCCGTTTCCCCGCCGTTCGCCGCGAGGGACAGGAACGCCGCCTTGACGATCGGTGTCAGATACACCTGCACCGACCGCGTGTCTTCCGGCGGGAACGCGTACCCCGCCTTCGCTATCTTCACCGAAACGAAGCCGTTCCTTGTAGTGCCGCTCACCGCGAGCGTATAGACGGCGCCGGCAGCCGTCAGCGCGCCCGCCCGAATGCCGGTGTAGCCGTCGTCCGTGAGCGTAATGTCTTCCGCAGACAGTCCTGCTATGGCTTTGTCGAAGGTGAGCGTCAGCGCCGTCGTGCCCGCCGTTTCCCCGCCGTTCGCCGCGAGGGACAGGAACCGCACCGCGACAGTCGGCGCGCGCGCCTTCGCCGTCAGCGTGTCCGGCGAGAACGCGTACCCCGCCTTGTGTACCTTTACCGTGACGTCGCCGCTTTTCGTTATGCCGTCCACCGTGAGCCGGTATGCGTTGGGGACGAGAGTCTGCGACAGCTCGCCTTTGCTCGCGCCGGTGCTGCCGCCGTCCGTGAGCGTAATGTCTTCTGCAGACAGTCCCTCTATGGCGGTGTCAAAGACCAGCGTCAGCGCCGTCGTCGTCGCCTCCACCCCGTTATCCGTAAGGCTTATAAATGTTACCTTGGTCGGCGCCGGATACACCGTTACCGCCTGCCTGCCCTTGCCGAACGAATACCCCGCCTTCGACACCGACACCGCGACGTCGCCGAGGCGGTTAATGCCGCTCACCGAAAGCGTATAGGCGACGCCGTCCGCGAGCGCAACGCCCTTCGAGAGCGCGCCCTTTTGAATGCCGGTGCCGCCGCCCTCAAGCGTAATGTCCGCCGCCGACAGCCCCGGCACGGCTTGGCTGAACGTCAGCGTCAGCGTCAGCGTCGTCGTGCCCGCCGCCGCCCCGCCGTCCGCCGTAAGGGACAGGAACTGCACCGCGACAGGCGGCGCGGGGGAGTCCGCGTTATGGGGGCAGCCGCCGGCAGCCAGAGCGAGCGCCAGCGCGAAGCCCGCCGCCCGGAACGAAGTATTTGTCATAGCAACTCTATGCGCATTCAAAGATATGGACAGTATACGTTTGCCGGCAGAAAAGCGCAACAGGGCGCTGAAGCGCGGAACCGGGCGGGATTCAAACCTGCTCATGTTTGAATGTCAAACCTGCCCGTGTTTGAATGTCAAACCTGCCCGTGTTTGACTATCGAACCTACCCGTGTTTGACTATCGAACCTACCCGTGTTGGGACTGCCAACACGCCCATGTCGGGAGCGCCGTCATAAAGGAAGCGGCAAAGCCGCTTCCTTCCTCTCCATTTCGGTAAATCCGTTCGATAGCGCCGCTTTCGTAAAGGCTTGCCGAGGGGCGAAGACCCATAGCCATATTACGGGTAAGCATTTACCGTGGTTATCAAGAAGGCTTGCCGAGCGATTCGCCGAGGGGCGAAAGCCTATTGCCGTAGTACGGGTAAGCGGCTACCGGGGCTACCGAGCGGGCTTGCCGAGGGCGCGGGCAGCGTTCAGTTGCCTGCCGAGCGAGCCAACCGAGGGGCGAAAGCCTTATGCCGTTCATCAGCCGTGCCTATACGCCTTCATCTATAGGCAAAGCATAGGAGCCAAAACCTATGCTGTCGAGTTCCTTCAGGGAACTCGGACGTTGCCTCGTGCGGCGCACGGGTAACGCCGTTGCGCGGGCGGCGGCGCGCGTGCTATAGTGCCCGCATGAATGCACCCCTTCCCGCCCAGACTTCGCTTGCGGCGGGCGGCTCCTGCCGCGGTTTCGACGTGCTCGCCGTAGTCGGCGTTCCCGAATACGCCTCGACCGGCGTGCACCTCCGCCACCGCTCCACCGGCTTTGAAGTCTTCCACCTGCTGAACGGCGACGCGGAAAACCTCTTCGCCTTCTCGTTCAGGACGCCGGACGCCTCCTCCCGCGGCGCGCCCCACATTCTGGAGCATTCCGTGCTGTGCGGCTCCCGCCGCTACCCGCTGAAAGACCCGTTCATCCGAATGGTCAACCAGAGCGTCAAAACTTATCTCAACGCCGTAACCTATCCCGACGCGACGGTCTACCCCGCAAGCTCGCAGGTCGAAGCCGACTACTTCAACCTGCTGTCGGTGTACGGCGACGCGGTGTTCTTTCCGCGCCTCGAGCGCTGGGCGTTCCGGCAGGAAGCGCACCGGCTCGAATGCGACGGCGCGGGCAGGCTGTCGATTCAGGGCGTCGTCTACAACGAGATGAAAGGCGTGTATTCCTCCTTTGAGTCGGTCGCGGCGGACGCCGCCGTACGGAGTCTGCTGCCGGGAACCGTCTACGCGGGTGATTCCGGCGGCGACCCGCTCGAAATCCCGCTGCTTTCCTACGGCGACTTCAAAGCCTTTCACGCCGACCGCTATCACCCGGGGAACTGCCTGCTCTTTCTGTACGGCAATATCCCCACCGAGACGCAGCTCGACTTTGCCGAGGAGCGCTTCCTGAAGGATTTTGCGGGGACGCCCCCCGCCGACCCCGTGCTGAACGGCGACGTCGCGCCGTTTTCCCGGCCGGTCGCGCTTGAAGTCCCCGCGCCCGCCGGAAGCGAAAGCGGCTGTACCGTGCTGGTCAACTGGCTGCTCTGCAAAACCGCCGACGCGGTGAGCCATATGGAAGCCGTGTTCCTCACCGAAGTGCTGCTGGGGCACAACGCCTCGCCCCTGACCCGCGCCCTGCTGGATTCGGGGCTGGGCGAAGACGTCGCGCCCGCCTGCGGAATCGAAGCCGACGTGAAGTACACGCTGCTCTCCGCGGGGCTGCGCGGCGTAAAGCGGCAGGACGCGCCCCTCGTGGAACGCTGCGTCAGGGACGCGCTCGAAGCGGTCGCCGCGGGCGGGGCGGACAGCCGCGACGTTGCGGGCGCGGTCATGGGTGTCGATTTCTCCAACCGCGAAATCCGCCGCGCGAACGGTCCCTATTCCCTCGTGCTGGGGCGGCGAGTCCTCCGAAGCTGGGCACACGGCGGCTTGCCCTGGGCGTGTCTTTCGCCGCGCGCGACCTTCGCCGAAGTGAAGCGCCGCCTTTCCGCCGAGAACGGCTATATCCCGCGTCTCATACGGACGCTGCTGCTGGACAACCCGCACCGCTCCCTCGTTACGGCGTATCCCGACGCCGCATACGGCGCGGAACGCGAGCGGGCGGAACAGGAGCTTGCCTCCCGCCTCGCCGCCGGGACGACGCCGGACGCGATTCGCGCGGAGCAGGCGGAACTGACGCGCTTCCAGCAGTCCGCGGACGACGAGAAAGCCGCCGCGAGCCTGCCGCACCTGTCACCCAAAGACCTGCCGACGGGTATAGACCGGATAGAGACGACCGCGTTCCTCGCCGATAAGGGCGTGCCGGTGTTCAGAAACCGCGAGCACACCAACGGCATATCCTACATCGTCGCAGGTTTCCCCGTAGACGCGCTGCCGCCGGAGGATTTCCCGCTGCTGCCGCTCTTTGCGGACGCGCTCACCAACTGCGGCTTCGGCGGCAAGGACTGGGCGGAATGCGGCGCAGAGATTGCAGCGACGGCAGGCGGCTTCGGCGCGAGCCTGTTCGCCTCGTCGCTGCCGGAGCCGGTTCCGCCGGACGCCTTTATGCTGCCGGAAGCTGCGATGCGCCCGCTGCTGGGGCGCTCGTGGCTGTTCGTGCACGTCAAAATGCTGAACGAAAAGACCGGCGAGGCGCTCGGCTTGCTTGCCGACTGCCTCGCGTCGGCGCGCTTCTCCGACCTCAAGCGGCTCACCGATCTAACGCTGGAAGCGCGGAACGATACCCGCGCGTCGGTCATTCCGGCGGGGAACGAATACGCCGCCTCCCGCGCCGCCTGCTCGTTCAGCGTCCCGAAGGCTATCGACGAAATCTGGCACGGCGCAGCGCAGCTCTTTACGCTGGAGCGGCTCGCGGCGGGAGATATGGGCGGGACGGCGGCGGCGTTTGACCGGTTCCGCGAAACGCTCCGCGCGTCGGGCGCGGTGCTCCACATAACGGCGGACGACGAAGGCTTGGCTCTGTGCGAAAAGTCGCTCGCGGGCTTTATCTCCCGCTGCGGGCTTGCCGCCCCCGCCGGGGATTTCGCCGCCGCGCCGGACGGCGCGGCGCGGAACCGGGACGCATTCTTCCGCCTGTGCGCCCTGCCGTGGAAGCAGGATTCGGGCGGGGATTCCGGCACGGAGCTGTGCCTCGCGCCGTCGTCGCAGGTCGGCTTTGCCTGCCGCTCGCTCGCCGCCTCCGCATACGGGACGGCGGAAAGCGTGCACGAAGCCGTGTTCGCGCACTGGTTCTCGAACACGCTGCTCTGGGAGCAAATCCGAACTATCGGCGGCGCATACGGCGCGTTCGCCCTGCCCGACGCGGTTGAAGGGGTCTTTTCGCTCGCCACTTACCGCGACCCCAAACCCTTCCGCTCGCTCGGCGCCTTCGCCGAGTGCCTCGAAAAGGCGGCGGCGTTCCCCTTTGACCGCGAGACGGCGGAACGCGCCATAACCGGCGCATATTCGCGCGAAGTGCAGCCGCGCTCGCCGTCCTCGCGGGGATTTCAGGGCTTCATCCGCGCCCTGTACGGGCTGACGGAGCGGGCGCGCGAGGAGAGAATCGCCCGAATTCTTTCGGTGCGGGAAGAGGATTTGCGGAATGCGGCGCGCCGCCTTTGGGAACGCTGCGGGGAGCGGTACGCGCAAGTCGTTATCGCGGGCGCGGAGGATGCGGGCGCGACGCGGGTGGCGGAACTGCCGCTGTAATACGGTCGGCATGGAAGACAAGGAGAAATTATGCAGGATTTGAGCGCGAGGAGCGCGCGGTTCACCGATTCGGTTATCCGCAGAATGACGCGCGTGTCGCAGCAGTACAACGCGGTGAACCTTTCGCAGGGCTTCCCCGACTTCGACCCGCCGAAGGAGCTTACCGCCCGGCTGGCGGAGGTTGCGGCGGAGGGACCGCACCAGTATTCCGTTACGTGGGGGGCGCAAAACTTCCGCGAGGCGCTCGCACGAAAGCAGAGCCGCTTCATGGGGCGGAAAATCGACGGCGAGCGCGAAATCGTCGTAACCTGCGGCTCGACGGAAGCGATGATTGCGGCAATGCTCACGGTAACGAATCCGGGCGACAAAGTGGTCGTGTTTTCGCCGTTTTACGAAAACTATGTCGCGGACGCCATTCTGTCGGGCGCGGAGCCGCTCTACGTGCCGCTTGAGCCGCCCGATTTCCGCTTCAACCCCGACGCACTGGAAGCGGCTTTCGCCCAGCGTCCCAAGGCGCTCGTCCTGTGCAACCCGTCGAACCCGTGCGGGCGGGTATTCAGCCGCGCCGAACTCGAAATCATCGCCGCGCTCGCCGCCAAATACGACGCCTACGTCATTACCGACGAAGTCTACGAGCATATCGTCTACGCGCCGCACGAGCACACGTATTTTGCCTCGCTCCCCGGCATGTTCGAGCGGACGCTCTCGTGCAACTCGCTCTCCAAGACGTATTCGATAACCGGCTGGCGGCTCGGCTATATCATTGCGCCAGAACGGGTTATCGAAGCGGCGCGGAAGGTGCACGACTTCCTCACTGTCGGCGCGGCGTCCCCCTTGCAGGAAGCGGCAGTCACCGCCCTCCGCTTTCCCGACGAGTATTACCGCTCGCTTGCCGCCTCGTATACCGAAAGGCGCACCCTGTTCGTGCAGGGCTTGCGCGGCGCGGGAATCCGGTGCAACGAGCCTGAAGGCGCGTATTACGTGCTTGCCGACGTCTCCGAATACGGCTACGACAGCGACCTTGCGTTTTGCGAAGACCTTGCCCGCGTCGTCGGGGTGGGCGCGGTGCCCGGCTCAAGCTTTTTCCGCGAATGCGGCGGCAAGCGCGTCAGCCACCTGATACGCTTTCACTTTGCCAAAAAGCACGAAACACTCTACGAAGCGCTCGATCGCCTCGGCGGAATGCGGAAGAAACTGCTCAGGCGCTAAACTTTGTCGCAGGCTCTTGCGGCGCAACTCTGAACCGCTCGGCAGGCAACTGCGTATGAAGCGTTCCTCCTTGCGGGGAACGGCCGATAGGTAAGATCCTCCGCGCAAAAGCAAGGCGCGTTCGGCTACGGACAGCACCCACCCCGTGCAGGCACTCCCGACATAGGCAGGTCGTCATAGGGAAAGCCTGCTCGGTGTCAGCCTCTATGCCCGTACTTATACGCGCCGCGAGCGAGCGCACGCAAAAAAAAGGCGGGACTGCCTTGCGGCAGCCCCGCCCGTGCGCAAGGAGGTCAGCGCGCGGGCGGGCTTATTGCTTTTCCGTTATCCGTCCTTATCGTTACCTCTGGTAAGCCCGTATCGCTGCCTCTGTTAAGCCTATATCAGCGCCGCGTCGAGGGTCTTTTGCAGTTCCGTGCTCGTCGAGGTACCAGTACGGAGGGTACGCCGCCGCCGCGATTCTCCGTGCTGCTTTCATGCCATAGCCTCCATAAAGTGCTTTGCGCTCTGTCAACAAGTTATTCGGCAAAAACGCGGCGGCAAACGAGCCGCCCACACGAGAGCCTCTCGTCCGTCTAGAACAGTGTCTCTGTCCTGTCCGCACGCCCGTATCGGGCTTTGAAACCTGCCCGTGTTTCTCGTTACCCTACGGGTAACGACATAAAGGCAAGCGGCTAGGTAATGTGGACTGGAAGGTAGAGGAATAAACACCTGACATGAATAGCGGCGATGAAGGAAGCGGTGAGCTTTGCGTAGCGCGTAGCGATTCCGCGCCAGCGCTTGAGGGCGCGGAAGACGTTTCACAGAG
>NZ_BBPW01000005.1:0-39077 GCF_001028545.1 Treponema endosymbiont of Eucomonympha sp.
CAGGCGGCAGCATCCACGTCGGAATCAAGGCGTGCGAAGACGCAATTGCTCCCTGCGTTTCACCTGAGTTTTCCCGTAAACCACGCTCCATGTCATACAGCAGCGCGTCAATTATTCCGTTGACGCCGACGCCTTCGGAGTCGAAACCATACTGCCCCAAAAAAGCCTCAGTTCTGATTTTTGAATTTCCTTCTCGATTTCACCTATGATCGTTTTGTCGAAAGGTTGTATTACGAGCATCCGTGCTTCCGGCACCGAAATTTGTGCTACCTGCGCGAGCGGTGTTTTTTCACCATAGTATTCCACGCGAATTTTATCAAACAGCACCGCGCTCGCCCTTCCCGTCCGAATTGCGTTCAATTCATCTTTGAATGCCGCGACGGTTTTTACCATCCTCGCACTGCCGTCATTTTCTATCATATCACGCCTCATTATACAGACGAAAAACGCAGAAAGGCAAAACCTTCTGCGCCTTAAATCTTTAGAGAGAATAGTACCTAAAATCTCGCTGTTTGTTTATACCCCTAACTGAAACAGCGTCGCGTTTATAAGTGCTATTTTCGCGCCGATTTTACTACCGATTTCCGCCATTTTCTTTGCAACAGATACTTTGTCATCCTTTACGAACGGTTGTTCCATAAAGCAGATGTCAGAAAAATGCTTGTTAAGCTTTCCGTCGGCAATGCTTTCCTTTACTTTATCCGGTTTGTCAAGATCGGCAACTTGTTTGACAAAAATCTCTTTCTGTTCCGCAAGATAGGCGGAGTCAACGTCATTTCGCGTGTTATATCGCGGAGTATATGCTGCGATATGCAGGCAGCAGTCAAACGCGAATTCGGTGATCGCCGTATCCGCCGCCTTTTCAGTCGGTTCAACGCCTAGTACGACAACCACGCCAATCTTCCCGTCGGTGTGGACATATTTTGACGCAACCGATCCTGACGGAATATTGATGGCACGAATTCTCCGGAGCATCATATTTTCGCGGACTCTCGTCGCAAGGTCAAGCAGCACCCCCGAAAGCTCATCGTTCACGTCGGTATAGCCTTTCGCCAGCGCCTTTTCCGCGATTTTGTTGCCGATTTTAATGAAATCATCGTTTTTTGCCACAAAATCGGTCTCACAGGTAACTTCACATAGCAACGCTTTGTCGCTCTTTACCGCGATAAAGATGCGCCCTTCGCTAGTCGCTCGGCTCGTTCTTTTTTCAACAGCAGCAAGTCCCTTTTCTTTCAATAGTTTTTCCGCTGCCTTCGCGTCGCCATTCGTTTCAGCGAGTGCTTTTTTACATTCCATCATGCCGGCACTGGTTTTTTCGCGTAACGCTTTCACATCAGACGTTTTTATGTCCACCAATTTCTCCTATTTCTCGCTGTACAAATTGCTTCCATCGACCAAACCGTCTTCTGAGTCGTTTGAGGTTTTATCGGATTCTTTTATATCAGAAGGCGTATAGTTGCTGTAGTCGATGATTTCCATATCTTCGTCTTTATTGGTAGCGCCGTCTATTTCTTCGTCGTCCTGAAAACTTTCGATAATTTTCAGTCCAGCCTCATTGTCAGCTTCGATAACAGCGTTGGCAATGATTTGGGCGAACAACGTAATAGCGCGTATCGCATCGTCGTTGCCTGGAATAGGATAGTCAATACCTTCGGGATTACAGTTCGTATCAACCACGGCGATAATCGGGATATGCATTTTTTTTGCTTCCGCCACCGCAATCGTTTCTTTTTGCGTGTCAACTACAAAAATAATGCCAGGGAGTTCTTTCATCTCTTTGATGCCGGCGAGGTTTTTTTCGAGTTTAGTTTTTTCTTTTTGCAGGGTTGCGATTTCTTTTTTGGTGAGACTTACGAATGTGCCGTCTACTTCCATCTTTTCAAGCTTCTTGAGTCGGAGCAAAGATTTTTTAATAGTAGAAAAATTCGTGAGCATCCCGCCAAGCCAGCGATTGTTCACGTAGAACATGCCGCAGCGTTCCGCTTCTTTGGCGACTGCCTGTTGTGCCTGTTTTTTGGTTCCGACCAGCAATACCGATTTTCCTGAAGTCGTTATTTTGCGGACGGCATCATAGGCAGCTTTTATCGCTGCAATTGTCTTTTGCAAATCAATGATGTGAATTCCATTTCGTTCGGCGAAAATGTATTTCCCCATCCGCGGATCCCAACGCTTGACCTGATGTCCGAAGTGCACACCAGATTCAAGCAAATTTTTCATAGTTACTACTGCCATGATTACTCCTTCGTCAGCAAAACCATCGGTATGCCGTTTTTCTATTTCTCAGGCTACTTGTTTTAATCGCACTGAGCAAAACCGTTGTCCGGAAAATCGGTGTTTCTGGAACACAGGTAACCAGCAAACCCAACAACGCGTTCCGCAAGAGAAGCGCGTTGCAACAACAATATACCATAATAGAGCGAATCTTGACAAGTCGTTGCGTTGCCCCGTCAAGATTTCAATTCGAAAAGCGAATACATCTTGTCAAAAAGATCGCTCAAAATAAATATAGCTATTGCGTATGTTTACCTGTATGACACTACCTAAAGCAGGTAACCCCATAAGTTTTAATAATCCTTGCAATCCGGCAAAAAGTGTGGTAACATTTCAGCATTCTGATACGGAGGTTGTTTCCAATGAATGAAAATCGAATCTTATCGGCTTTTTTGGGGCAGTATGGTTTCGACTCCGAAGGCGTCGGCGTCAACGGAATAATTGACGCGCTGCTGTATGACATGGAGCGTGGTTTACGGGAAAACTCAGGTGAAACGCAGGGAGCAATGGCGTCTTCGCACGCCATGATTCCGACGTGGATGCTGCCGCCTGAAACGTCTCCGAAGAATCAGTCGGTGGTGGTAATCGACGCGGGCGGCACGAATTTCCGCTCGTGTCTGGTATCGTTTGACGGGAGCGGCAAAAGCGACATTTCGCTGTTGCAGCGCTCCACGATGCCGGCGATAGACCGCGAACTGTCAAAATCTGAGTTTTACGGCGCAATGGCGGAAAACCTCGCGCACCTGAAAAACAAGGCAACGCGGGTAGGTTTTTGTTTTTCATATCCGATGAAGATACTGCCGGACGGCGACGGGGAAGTCATCTATTTCTCAAAAGAAGTGAAAGCGCCGGAAGTTATCGGCACAAAAGTCGGCGCAAACCTCGCCACGTCTCTCGCTGCCAAAGGCTGGAACCGCCCTGAAAAAATCACCTTGCTGAACGACACGGTCGCGGCATTGCTTGCAGGCGCGGCGAATATCGCGGACGGCAGGCGGTACGACTCGTTTGTCGGGTTGATTTTGGGCACCGGCATGAATACCGCGTACATAGAATCGGGAGCAATACCTAAAATCGCGGGGGTACCAAATGCGCCTAAAAGCCAGATTATCGTCTGCGAATCGGGCAACTTCAACAAGGTAACGCAGAGCGCGTTTGACCTCGCTGCGGATAAAAAAACGACGACTCCCGGCGTGCATATCACTGAAAAAATGTGTTCCGGCGGGTATATCGGTCAAGCCGCAGGCGAAGCACTCAAACAGGCGGCGACGGACGGGCTTTTTTCAAGCGCGGTTGCGCGCGCGTTCGGCGATTCGTTTGCCTTGACGCTGAAAGATATGGATCAGTTCTTGTACGGACCCTACCGCACGGACACCTTGCTCGGCGAAATCGCCGCGCGCGGCACTGACGCCGATTATCACCTGCTCTACGGCATTCTGGACGCATTTGTCGAGCGTTGCGCGCGGTATATGGCAGCGTTGATAGCCGCCTCGGTGATAAAGTCCGGCAAGGGCGCGCACCCTGCGCGTCCGGTGTGTGTGCTCTGCGAAGGCACGGCGTTTGCAAAGACGCACAACCTCAAGCCCCGAATCATCGGGCACCTTGAAGCGGTGCTGACCAAAGAGCGCCACCTGTACTACGAATTGGTCAGTTTCGATAACGCCATTACCGTTGGCACCGCAATCGCCGGTCTCTGCGGGTAACAGGCATTATCCCGCAAACCGAAGGCACCGCTGCGCAAGCAACGGTGCCTTTTTTTATGTTATACCTCGGCAACCTCGCTTTTGAAGCACGCCAGCCCTTCGCCCGCATAGCGCTCGCGGAGTCCGCGCACCACGCCCAGCACCGTTTCCGCCTCGTCCGCCTCGCAGCACAGCACGAACACGGTGTTGAGCTGTGGCCAAACCGAGCTGCCCAGCTTCGGCGCGGAATACCCGCGCCCTGCGGCGTCCGCATACTGCGTGTACTTGGCGTCCGGCGCGGCGGCTTCGAGGCCGCTCAAAAAATCATCCTCTATCGCTTGGCTCATGATAAGTTCCAGCCGAATATTCTGCATTTGTCGTCTCCTTATGCGGGAACCGTTTCCCGCCGTTTCGTTTGTCGCGTCTGCCCGCGCGATGAATCCCGCCTGCTTTCCTGCCAAAATAGGAAGCTTTCTTGTCCGTATTCTGTAGAATCTCCACGCTATGGCGCGGAAGGCTTCCCTATTGCCGCGCGGAAGCTCTCCCTGTCATAATGCGGAATACTGCCCTATTATAGCACGAAACCGCAGCAGAAAGGGCTTCTTTTTGCGATAAAACGCACTTTTTTTATAACAGGGAATGGTTCCCGCCTCTGCGCGGCTGCCGCAAGCGTTCCGCGTTCCCCTTACGGGGAACGTCCGAGTTCCTTCAAGGAACTCGACATAAAGTTAAAACCGTATGTTGCAGACTCGCGGCATAGCGGCAAAGCCGTGTGGCGGGCATTCATCGGGCTGTTGCCGAGACAGCGGGGTTTGCTCCCCGTCGGAATATGGAGGCTCTCCATACTACGGTGTGGAGAGCCTCCATTATTATGCCTGTGCGCCGCAAGCGTTCGGCTCTGCCTCTATGCCGCGAGTTTACAGAGCAAACTCGGTAGCACGCTTCCAGCGTACGGCAGTTCCTTGAGGAAACTCGGCAGTGGGGTAAAGCCCCTTATCCCCGCCTTCCGCCACGTGCGCGGAAACCCGTCGGCAGGGCATTTGGTAGCCGCTTCGCCTCTCTGTCGAATTTCGCGTTCCCCTGTGTTGCAGACTCACGGCAAAAAGCAGAGCGGCTCTGTGCCATAATGCAGAGGCGCTCTGTGCTACAGTGCAGAGACTCTCTGTATTACGGTGCAGAGAATCTCTCACCTACCGGTGAGAGATTCTCTTGCCTATGCCTCGCCTATCTGCCGAGTTCTTTCAAGAACCTGGACGTTGGGAACGCGCAAGCCGCTTCCGCTCGCTTTTTTTATTGAATATGGCGTACAGCACGGGCATGAGGAACAGCGTCATCAGCGTACCGAAGCTCAAGCCGCCCAGCACCGTCTTGCCGATAGGCTGCGTCATCTCCGACCCCTCGCCGGGGAAGAACGCCATAGGCAGCAAGCCGAGCACGGTCGTCAGCGTCGTCATGAGAATCGGGCGCAGACGGTTTCTCGCCGCCTCCGCGCACGCCTCCTCCAGCGCCAAGCCCCGCTTCCGCAGAAGGTTCGTGTAGTCCACGAGCACGATTCCGTTGTTCACGATGATTCCGACCAGAATGAGCAAGCCGACCGCCGTGATAATGCTGAGCGTCTCGCCCGTCAGCAGGTGCAGCATGACTATGCCGACGAACGATAGCGGAATGCAGAATATGACGATGAACGGGTCCTTGAACGATTCAAACTGGCTCGCCATGACCGCGAACACCAGCGCCACCGCCATGACGATTATGGCGAGAAAGGTTTGCAGGTACTCGAAGAACTGCTTGCTGTCGCCCGCGTAGGTAATGCGCACGCTGTTGTCTTCCGGCAGGTTTTCCCTGACGACGCGCTCCACCTGCTGCTGCACCGCGCCGATAGACAGCGGCTTCCGCTTGCCGTCCGCGCCGGAGATAAGTTTCTGCGGCGTCGCCGTAACGTGCACGGTGCGCGTCTGGTCCTCGCGGCTTATCGACACGGGCGACGTCGTCTCGCGGTAGGAAGCGAAGCTGGACACCGGAATGCGCTGCCCCGACGAGTTGTTCACGAATATGCCCGACAGGTCGTTCAGGTGCGCGCGGTCATCTTCGCTGAGCGCGACGACAATGTCTATTTCCTTGCCCGCATCCTGATACCGTCCCGCCGTCGCGCCGTTTATGTTTGCGCGGATTTCGTTCCCCACGCCGGCTATGTTTAGCCCCAGGTCGTACAGGCGGCTGCGGTCTACCTCGATATCCACCTGCGGCAAGCCGTCCTCAAGGCTGCTCTTCGGGTCAGTCACGTAGTCCGCCGCCTTGTCTTTCAGCAGCGCGACTATGGCGTTCGCCGTGTCCCGCGCGAGCGCAAGGTCGTCGCTCCGAATCTCCACGTCGACGCCGCCCGAACCGCTGCCCATGCTCATGCCCGACTCGCCGAACGACAGCGTCGCGCCGGGGAACGAGTTGAAGTGCCGGCGGAGCTTTTCCTTCGCGGCGGCTTCGCCGTCGTAGCCGTTTTTGCGCCGCTCCTTATCCGGGTACAGTTCTACGCTCACCGAGCCGGAGCTGGCGGAGCCGCTCGTGCCCAGCATTCCGCTGTTGCCCGCCGACAGCCGCGAGCTCTTCACGCCCTTGATTTCCCTCCGCGCAAGGTCTTCGATTTGGCGGCAGAGCGCTTCGGTCGTCTCTATGCGCGTCCCCTTCGGCAGCGCCACGTCCACCGTAATCCGGTCGGAGTTTTGGCTTGGCATTAGGATGAACGGCACCGCGCCTGTTGCCACCAGCGCAACACTCCCGATAAAGAGCAGGGACACGGCGAGCACGACCGGCTTTTTATGGCGGAGCGCGCCGCGCACGACACCCGCGTACCCGTCGTCGAGCCGCTGGAAGAACCTGCCGAGCGCGCCGTCGAGCACGCCCGCGACGCCGCGCTTCCGCGCGCCGACGTTCTCAAGCTTCAGGTATTTTGCCGACAGCACCGGCACCAGCACCACCGCCACCGCAAGGCTGCACAGAAGCGAAAACACAATGGTGAACGTCAGCCCGCTGAAAATCTGCCCGTACATGCCGAGCTGGCTGCTCAGCATAATCATCGGGAGGAACACGCAAACCGTGGTGAGCGTGCTGGCGGTGATAGCCATAAGCATTTCGCGGCTGCCCAGCACCGCCGACACCTCCACCTTCGCGCCGCGCTCGCGGTAGCTGTAAATGTTTTCAAGGATGACTATGGAGTTGTCGACGAGCATACCTACGCCGAGGCACAGCCCCGCCAGCGTCATGATATTGAGCGTGAAGCCGCAGAAATACATGAGCATCAGCGTAATCACCAGCGCCAGCGGAATGGTTATTCCGATAATCAGCGTGCTTTTTATGGAACGGAGGAATATGAACAGGATGATAATCGCCAGAATCGCGCCCTGAAGCACCGTGCTCGTTACCTGTGAAATCGAGGTGCGTATCATATCGGTGGTGTCGAACGCGACAGCGAGTTCCACGTCCTGCGGCAGCGTCTTCTGCATTTCGGCGACTTGCCGCTTGGCGCGGTCGGAAACCTGCACCGAGTTTTTGCCGCCCTGTTTCTGCACCGACAGCATGACGCACGGCGCGCCGTCCACATAGGCAATAGTGCTCACCGGCTTGAAGCCCTCGTACACGTCGGCAATGTCGCGGAGGCGTATGGATTCCGCCGACGCCGACACGCCGTACTGCGCCGCTTTGTACGAAATCACCGTGTTGCGGATATCGTCGAGCGAACGGTACTGCCCGCTCGTGGTGATCGTGTAGCTTTTGTCTCCCTCGCTGAGCGTGCCGCCCGAAATCTGCGCGTTCTGCGCGCCGAGCATCTGCTGAATCTGCGTTACCGTCAGCGAATACGCTTCCAGCCGGTCGCGGGGAATATCTATGTTTATTGACTTCTCGCGCCCGCCCGTGATATTCACCGACGCGATTCCGTCCACCTGCTCGAGGCGCGACTGCACGATATCCTCGGCAAGGGCGCGAAGCTCCTCCGGCGTGCGGCTGCCGCGCAGCACCAGAGCCATAATCGGTATCATCGAGGGGTCGATTTTCAGAATCGTCGGCGTGCCCGCGTCGCCGGGCAGGTACTCCTTTACCAGGTCGATTCGGTCGCGCATCTCGTTTCCGGCGGAGTCGAGGTTCGTGCCGTAGTTCAGTTCCAGAAACACGACGCTCTGCCCCGAGGACGACGTGGAGTGCAGCACCTTCAGCCCCGTAACGCTCGATAATGTGCTTTCCAGCGGCCGCGTTACGCCGCGCTCCACTTCTTCGGGACCCGCGCCCGGATAGGTCGTCATCACCGCGATATACGGTATCTCCATATCCGGCATAAGGTCTATGGGAAGCCGGATTGCGGTGTATACGCCGAGCGCCGCGAGCAGGATAAAGATAATCAGCACGGTCGTCGGCTTAGAGACCGCCAGCTTGGGGATATTCATTCCGCTCCCTCCCCGCCCGCCTTCGCCACGACGTTTATCCGGTTACCGTCGGAGAGGAGCGTCTGCCCCTTCACGACGATTTCGTCCCCGGCTTCCAGCCCCGACAGGATTTCGACGCGGTCGTCGACGCGGATTCCTTCTCTTACCGGAATCAGGCGGGCTCTGCCGCCGCTCGCGGCGAATACGAAGGCGTCGCCCGCCCGCCGCACGAGCGCGTCGTAGGGCACGGCGACGACGTTTTTGCGCTCGTCGGTGATGAGCCTGACCTGCGCGTACATGCCGATTTTAATGCGGCTGTCGGCGGAGTCGAGGCGGAGCTTCGCCTGCATGGTGCGGCTCGCTACGTTCAGCACGGGGCTGACCTCCGCCACGCGCGCGGGGAAGGTTTCCGCGGGGTACGCGTCGAACGAAATCAGCGCGGCTTGCCCCAGCCTAATGCGCGAAACGAAGCGCTCGGCGATATCCACGGTGATTTCAAGGTCGTTCGCCGTGCTGATTTTGCCGAGGGACACGCCCGGCGAAACCGTCGCGCCGACAGGCATCGGCAGCGATGTTACGGTGCCCGCAATCGGCGCGCGCACCGGGCTTTTCGCGTAGTTCATACCCGGCTTCGACGGGTCGACGTTCGCCCCGCCTGACCCTCGCGCCCGGCTTTACGAACACCTCCGCGAGCTTCCCCGCGGATTCGGGTGTCGACGGTCGACGCCGCTTCCACGTCTCCGCCGAACTCCAGATAGGCGTCGAAGTTCTCCGCCCGCACGACCTGCGTGTTCACCGCGAACACGGCTTCCGCCGCTTCGCCTGCGCCTTTCGCGCCCTGCGCCCCGCTCCGGCCGCAGGCAGCCAGCGCCGCCGAAACCGCTATTGCCGCCGCAAGCGCGGCGCTGCCATTCAGCCTCATACCCGTTCTCCTTCCGCTGCCCGCGTCTCTTGCTGCGCGGGCGGCGCCCGCTTCCAGAACCTCTGCCCGCAGGCTAATCCGCCGCATAAGTCTCCCGCCCATATCTTGTTCTCCTTCTTTTTATTCCGCCCCGCCCCGAACGGCGGCATTTTGCTGTTTAGGCGTTCCGCTCGCGTTACGCCCGTGCAGGTGTCTCATGCCCGCCCGCGCAGGTATCTCATGCCCGCCCGCGCAGGTGCCTCATGCTACCGCTTGCGCGAGACGCACACGCAGAACAGAGTGTTTCGCCCCGCCTGTCGAGTTCCCTCAAGGAACTCGAACGTTCGGCTTTGCCGAACGCAACACGCCCGTGTTTCAAATGCAGGGCGCAGGCTTCGCCCGCCGTCGGCTGAACCGCCGCACTTTCAGAATGCCTGTCTCCTGCCGCGCGCTCACTGCGCCAGCTTCGCGTTGAGCGCGTATTCGAGGTCGAGCACGCCGCTCAGGTAGCTGAAGCGCTCGTTCAGCAGCCCCAGTTTCGCCTGATTGAGCGAGGACTCCGCGTCGCGCAAATCCAGCAGCTCGGTCGTGCCGTTCCGGTACGACAAAGCCGTCATGTCGCAGGCGCGCTGGGCAAGCGCGATATTCGCCCTGCTCGCCTCGATTTGCGTACGCGAAAGCTCCAGCGCGGCGGCGAGCTGGCGGATTTCGTTCACCGCCTGGTCGCGGAGGGTGCTTTTGGCAAGCTCCAGCTTCCTGATATTCGCCTCCAAATCCTTCGCGCCCTGCCGCGACTGCGACCATGGCAGCAGGTTTGCCAAATCCCACGACAGCGTCAGCGACAGTCCGCCGTTGTCCGCCCAATTGTTCTTGAGCGCCGTTACGCCCGCAGTCGGCTGATAGCTCCAGCCAGCCTGAAGCGCGGGCGTAAACGCCTGCAAGTCGAGCGCCGCTTTCTGCGCCGCGAGCTGCTCGATATTCTTGTCGAGCGCTTGCATATCGAGGCGCGCGCCGAGGTGCTCCCGAATGAGCGCGTCGGCGTCCGCCGCATAATACGCGGGGGCGATTTCGCCTTTGAGCCGGATTTTCGTGCCCGGACTCATGCCCAGCAGGAACGCGAACGTGTCGAGGCTCTGCGCGAGCGACTGCCGCAGCTTCAGCACCTGCGGCTCCTGATTCTGGTACGCGACCTTCGCCTGCAGCAGCGAAAGCTCCGGCACCTTGCCGTTCCGGTAGCTGATTTCGGCTTGCGCGGCGCGGCTCTTCGCGCTTTCCAAGCTGTTTTCCTGCAGCGCGAGGCTTTCCTGCGCGAGGAGCAGGCTGTAGAACAGCTTCCGCACGTCGCGCTCGGTCTGCCGGAACGCCTGCTCCCGCGTAATCAGCCCCGACTCGTAGCCGACGTGCGCCGCGCGGATACTTTCCAGCGTTGCCGCGCTGAAGCCGAGCGACAGGCTCGCGTTCCCCGCCGCCCGCCAATGGTCGGACTCGGTCGGGTCTGACGGTTTTGATGCGCTGGCTATCTCGTTTGTGCGGCTCATCGTGCCCGACACCTGCGCTGACGGCAGAAGCGCGTTCCACGCCGTGTCGCTCGCCCGCTTCTTGATTTCCAAGTCTATGGCGCCGCTCTGAAGCTGGCGGCTATTCCTGAGCGCGTATTCCACCGCCTCTTCCGCCGTCATGGCGACCGCCCCGTCCGCCGCGCCGCCGGGCGCTGCGTTGCTTGAAGCCTTGCTCTGGGCGAAGACCCCCGCCGGAAAAACCGCCAGCGCCAATGCCGGAATCAACGCCGCGCCCGTCGTCCGAAATCCGCTTTTCTTCATACAAACTCCCTTCTCTACACTTATTCTTCTGTAATAATCCGTTCCAGTACGCCCGGAACCCCGTTTTGCGACGCCTGCTTCCGCCTGCCGACGCATTCCCGAAACCGGCGCAGAGGCAGCCACTATTGTCAAATCAAGTGTTGCTATTGTCTATTCAACAGTTGAATTGACCTGTTCAAGTGCCGCCCTGATACAGGCTGCTGATTTTACCGCCGCGCGAAAACAGTGTCAATGCCTGTCGCGGCATTTATCCGCCTGCGACACGCCATATCCGGTTTTAAGCGGCGCGGATACTGCGCCGAACGCTCCTGCAAGATTTAGGCGCTTTCAGCCGCGCAAACCCTATCGCCGACCGCTTAACTATAAAATCGGGCAGTCGGTATGCGAAAAATATAATGATTTCATAAAGAAACATCAAGCGATTCCGGCATTGTACCGCGCAATTTCCGGGGTTTGCAGCAGGCGGCAAAGCGCGTGTCTGCCGGATATTATTTTTTCCCTACTGCCGCCGACTTGTTATGCGCGGCGCGGACGGCGTGAATGATTGCGGCGCGGAATCCGCGTTCCTCCAATACGGACACCGCCTCGATCGTCGTGCCGCCGGGCGAACACACCGCGTCTTTGAGCGCGGCGGGGTGAGCGCCGCTTTCGAGCGCCAGCGCAGCCGCGCCTTTCAGGGTTTGCGCCGCATAGATATATGCCTGATTCCGCGGCATGCCGAGCAGCACCGCGGCGTCCGCAAGCGCTTCGATAAAGATAAAGCCGTAGGCGGGACCGGAGCCGCTCACCGCTCCCGCGCAGTCTATCAGGCTTTCGGGCACCTGTTCTATCCGGCCCGCGCGCGAAAGCAGCGTTTTGACCAGTTCCGCCGCCGCATTTTGCCGGTCGTCAGCGGCGAGCGCGACTATTCCCTCGCCGACGCTCACCGGCGTGTTCGGCATAATGCGGACGGTTGCCGCAGGGGGCGCGGTGCGCGTTTCCGCGAGGCAGTCTTTTATCGCCGTCAGCGAAACGCCTGCCGCCATGGAGACGAGCGTTTTCCCCTTCAGTTCCGGCGCGATTCCTGTGAGCACGTCCGCGACCAGATACGGCTTTACGCCGATGAAAATAACCCCGCACCGGCGGGCAGCGTCGGCATTCGATTCCGCCGCGCGCGCGCCGATTTTCGCCGCCCGCTGCCGCGTTTTTTCCGGCGAGCTATCCGCCAGATAGATATGGTCGGCGGGAATCACGCGCGACACCGCTTTTGCAAGCGCAGAACCCATTGCCCCCGCGCCGATAAACCCGACGGCGATTTCGTCAATTTCAGTGCTCATAGCTGCTCCTGTCATTTTGCGTTGCCCTGTTATACACATATGCGGCGTGATTTTCAAGCAGCGCTCGCCGCGTTCAGCGCAAGCCGTCAGCGCATTTGTCTTCTATAGAATATGCGTTACCTTTGCGGGTAACGTCCGAGTTTCTTGAGGAAACTCGGCATAGAGGCAAGGACATACCGTACCTACCTGAAAGCCGACCGGTAGACGATATAAAGCCGTAATACGGATAAGCGCCTACCGGGACTACCGAGCGGACTTGCCGAGGGCAGCGCCCGCCCTGTTTATCTGCCGCGTTCGGTAAAGTCGGTGTTGCATTTGTCCTCTATAATATATGCACCCTTCGCGCTGTGCCGCTTGCCTACAAAAACACCTCTGCCCCGCCCTTATGCACTTGTCTATATTCCGCCTATGTGCAGAGTTCCTTCAAGGAACTGCCGCACATAGGCGGCAAACCTTCGCGGCCGTCTTGTGTGCGAAAACCCGCCTGCCGCCGAAAAGATTGTCAGCCATTCTCCCCTATGCTATTATAGCAGAGTAATTCTGTAGGAGAACTTCATGAACAGGCTGAAAATCCCCGCCGCGCCGTCTGTCCGTCGGCTGCCGGCGTACCTGCACCTGGTCAAACAGGCGCAGGAGGAAGGCTATGATTTTATTTCAGGAACCGTCATCGCGCAGGAACTGAACCTTGAGCCGATACAGGTGCGGAAAGACTTTGCCATTACCGGAATCACCGGAGTGCCCAAGCGGGGCTTTCCGGTCGCGCCGCTCATCGCCGCAATCGAGCGGTTTTTGGGTTGGGACGCGAAGCGGAACGCCGTGATTGTCGGCGCGGGTAACCTGGCGACGGCGCTCACCGGTTATCAGGAGTTCAAGTTCCACGGGCTGCATTTCCTCGCCGCGTTCGACAGCGACGAGGCGAAAGTCGGCGGCGACATTCACGGCGTTGCGATATACGCCGTCCGCGACCTTGCCGAGGTGACCGCGCGGCTCGACGCGAAAATCGCTGCGCTGACCGTGCCGTCAGCCGCCGCGCAGGAAACCGCCGCCGCGATTGTGGGCGCGGGAATCAGGGCTATCTGGAACTTCACCAACGTCAAAATCAAGGTGCCGGACGGCGTGTCCGTGCAGCGCGAGGATTTGACCTCCGGCTATGCCATGCTCTGCGTGATGATGCAACCGCACGCGCCGCGGGTAAAAGAATGAGCGTAGAACAGCGAATAAGCGCCAGTAGCGAGTAGGTGCATGACGGCAGCGGAAAAAACCGCGGAGCAATCGCATATGTTCGCCTGTCGCTTGCGGAAGAAACAGCGCCGCTTGCGGAAATGGGCGGCACGGAACAACGTCGAATGCTACCGCCTTTACGATAAGGACATACCCGAAATCCCGCTCGCGGTCGACCGCTACCGGCTGCTGCCGGACGGCAGCGCGGAGCCGCTCGACTGCGCGCTCGCGTATCTGTACGAGCGCCCGTACCCGAAGGACGAATCCGACGAGGCGCAGTGGCTTTCGGCAATGCTCGGCGCGGCGAGCGGCGAGCTGGACATTCCCGTGCCGCGAATCTATGCGAAGGTGCGGCGGCGCCAGCGCGGGAACCGGCAGTACGAAAAAGCGCCGGAGGCGGAATCGGTATGCGGCGTGCTTTTGGAACACGGGCTTCGGTTTCGGGCGAACCTCGGCCGGTATCTCGACACAGGGATTTTCCTCGACCACCGCCCGCTGCGAAAACTCCTCGCGGAAACCGCCTGCGGGAAGACCGTGCTGAACCTGTTCTGCTACACCGGCGCGTTTTCGGTATATGCCGCGTCGGGCGGCGCGGCGTCCGTCGATTCGGTCGATATGTCGAACGCATATCTCGAAACCGCGCGGCAAAATATGCGCCTGAACGGTTTGGGCGAAAACGCCGCGTTCCACCGCGCCGACGTTCTCCGCTTCGTGCAGGCGGCGCGCGAAGCGCATAAAACGTGGGATATTATTGTCGTCGACCCGCCGACGTTCTCCAACTCAAAAAAAATGCGCGGCACGCTCGACCTGAACGCCGACTGGGCGTTTCTGGTCGGCGACTGCGTCGCGCTCCTCAATGAAGGCGGGACGCTCTATTTTTCGACCAACAGCAAAAGACTGAAGTTTGACGCTGATACACTCAGGGAACAAACGGCTGTCGCCGCGCGGGGAAAGGTTTCAACATTAGATATAACGGAGATAACGGCGTCGACGATACCGGAGGATTTCGTGGGGACGAAGCCGCACCGCGTCTGGAGCGTTGCCCTTGCGGGCAACGTCCGAGTTTCTTGAGGGAAACTCGGCATAGGGGTTTGCGCCTGTCGACAGGCTGGTAGACGGAAACTACAACGAAGCCTCCTTGATAAATCGGTAGCCGCTTATCCGCCCTATGGCTCTCTACGCCTCGCCTCTGCGCTGCGAGTTTGCAAAGCAAACTCGGTAAGCAAGCCGAAGGCTTGCGGCAGTTCCCTGAAGGAACTCGGCATTAGAGGCTCTTGCCTGTTGGCGAAAACTTCTTTTACCGGCGGGCGTCTGCAAGACCGACAGGCGGGCGTATAAGGGTCTCTGATATGGGCGGCAGAGAGGCAAAGCCTGTGCCCTGCATTTGAAACACGGGCAGATTGCGTTCGGCAAAGCCGAACGTTCGAGTTCCTTGAGGGAACTCGACAAGCAGGGCAAAACACAGGCAGGTTTCAAGTCGAAACACGGGCGTGTTTCAAACCCTGACACGCGCGCTTCACGACTTCTGAAGTGCGCACTTCACAAAGCCTGACACGGGCACCAAGCGAGACGGTTGGTGCGCATGAAGCGTTCTCCTTGAAGGGGAACGCCGAACTCGGCAGCAAACCGCAGGTTTGCTGCAGTTTCCCCTTGATTAAAGCGAGAAAAACAGGGAATATATGCGCGGCAGACGGTCGGGCGCGCTACTGTACGATTGCGCGCCCTGCGGATAGGGCGTTACCCTTGCGGGCAACGCCCGAGTTTCTTGAGGAAACTCGGCATAGTGGCAAGCCCTGCAAACAGGGCAGCGACTGGCGTACCGTTGACTGTTGCGTTGGCAACACAAAGGTTTAGAAAATCAATAATCATACGCGCGCACTGTGAGGCGCAACAGGGAGGTTCTATGAGCAAATGGGTATATGCATTCGGCAACGGGCAGGCGGAAGGCGACGCGGCAATGCGCAACCTGCTGGGGGGCAAGGGCGCGAACCTTGCGGAGATGAACCGGGTCGGACTGCCGGTGCCGCCGGGGTTTACCGTTACGACGGCAGTCTGCACGCACTATTACGAAAACGGCAAAACGTATCCCGCGGATTTGCTGGAGCAGGTGCGTTCGGGCGTTTCCCATATCGAGCGGCTTATCGGGCGGAAGTTCGGGGACGCGGCTAATCCTCTGCTGGTGTCGGTGCGCTCCGGCGCGCGCGTGTCTATGCCCGGGATGATGGACACGGTGCTGAATCTGGGCTTGAACGACGCGACCGTGCGGGGACTGGCGGCCGCGGCGAAGGACGAGCGCTTCGCCTACGATTCGTACCGGCGCTTCATCATGATGTTTTCCAACGTGGTGCTGGGCGCGGACATAGACCTGTTCGAGCACGCGCTCGAGAAGATGAAGGAACGCAAAGGCTGCCGCGCCGACACCGGACTCGCGGCGGAAGACCTGAAGGCACTCGTCGCCGAGTTCAAGCGTATAGGCAAAGATATCGGCAAGGAGTTCCCGCAGGACCCGTGGGAGCAGCTTAATAAGGGAATCGGCGCGGTGTTCGGCTCGTGGATGACCAAAAAAGCGATAACCTACCGGAAAATCAACAGCATACCCGGCGACTGGGGCACCGCCGTGAACGTGCAGGCTATGGTGTTCGGCAACGCGGGCGACGACTGCGCGACGGGCGTGTGTTTTTCGCGCGACCCGGCGACCGGCGAGAACCGGTTCTACGGCGAATACCTGTGTAACGCGCAGGGCGAGGACGTGGTCGCCGGAATCCGCACCCCTCAGCCGCTCGCCAAAGACGCTTCGGGGCGGCTGTCCATGCAGGAGGCTATGCCGGAAGTGTACGCGGAGCTGACGGCGGTGCGCGGCAAGCTCGAAAAGCACTACAAAGACATGCAGGACATGGAGTTCACGATTGAGCACAAAAAGCTGTGGATGCTCCAGACCCGCAGCGGCAAGCGCACCGCGCCCGCCGCAATCCGCGTCTCCGTCGAAATGGTGACGGAAGGCTTGCTGACCAAAGACGAAGCGATTATGCGCGTGGACGCAGGGCAGCTCGACCAGGTGCTCCACCCCACGCTCGACCCGAAAGCGCCCCAAAAGGTCATTGCGACGGGGCTGCCCGCCTCTCCGGGCGCGGCGGTCGGGCGCGCCGTGTTCCACGCCGACGACGCCGAGGCGTGGAAGGCGCGGGGCGAAAAGGTACTTCTTGTCCGCATAGAAACCTCGCCTGAAGACATTGGCGGAATGCACGCGGCGGAAGGCGTGATTACGGCGCGGGGCGGCATGACCAGTCACGCGGCGGTCGTCGCCCGCGGAATGGGCACGCCGTGCGTCTCCGGTTCCGCCGATATCACCATAGATTATGCGCAAAAGCTGTTGCGCACCGCGTCAGGCGCGGTCGTCCGCGAGGGCGACTGGCTCTCTATCGACGGCGCGAAAGGGCAGATTATCGAAGGGGCGGTGCCGACCGTGTCCGGTGCCATGACCGACAATTTCGACGTATTCATGAAGTGGGTGGACGAAACGCGGCGACTTGAAGTCCGCGCGAACGCCGAAACGCCGTCGGACGCCCGCCACGCCCGCGAGTTCGGGGCGGAGGGAATCGGGCTGGCGCGGACGGAGCACATGTTCTTTGACCCGTCCCGCATTCAGGACATGCGCGGCATGATTCTGGCGCAGGATGAGGCGGGACGCCGCGCCGCGCTCGCCAAGCTGCTGCCGTACCAAAAGCAGGACTTTAAGGATTTGTTCGCAATCATGGACGGGCTGCCAGTTACCATACGCCTGCTCGACCCGCCGCTGCACGAGTTCCTGCCGCACACAGAGGCGGAACTGCGCGATTTGGCGCGGCACCTCGGCATGTCCTACGAAACCGTCGCGGAACGGAGCGCGGCGCTGCACGAGGCGAATCCTATGCTGGGGCACCGCGGTTGCCGACTTGCCGTAACGTATCCCGAAATCTGCGAGATGCAGACGCGGGCGATTCTGGAAGCCGCGCTGGAGTGTCAGGCGGAGGGCAAAACGGTGTTGCCCGAAATCGAAGTGCCGCTGGTCGGCTCCAAAAAGGAGCTGGATATTGTGAAGGCGGTGATAGACGCGACGGCGGAGAAGATTTTTGCCGAGAAAGGCGCGAAAATCGGCTACAAAGTCGGCAGCATGATAGAGCTTCCGCGTGCCGCGCTGCTCGCCGACGAAATCGCCGAATCGTGCGACTTCTTCGGCTTCGGCACGAACGACCTGACGCAGACGATTCTGGGCATGAGCCGCGACGACACGGGCAAAATCCTCGACGAATACCGCGCGCGGGGAATCTATGCCGCGGACCCGTTCGCCTCCGTCGACGTGGAAGGCGTTGGCAAGCTGATTGAGTCCGCCGTCAAGCTGGGACGCAAGACCAAAGGCGGCCGCATTCATATCGGCGTGTGCGGCGAGCACGGCGGCGACCCCGAATCCGTCTATTTCTTTGACAGAATCGGTGTGGACTTTGTGTCCTGCTCGCCGTTCCGCGTACCGATAGCCCGCCTCGCGGCGGCGCAGGCGGCGGTCAAGGCGAAAACCGGCAAATAAACCAGCCGCAGCGCGAAACAGCCTTCGGGACGCCCGTTCCGAAGGCTGTTTTTGTGGGCAAGAACCCTTGAACCCGTTTACGGGATATGATACAGATTTTATAGGAGTAACTATGTCGTACAGAGAGGAACAGTGCGCAAAGGCTATTGAACTGCTACAGAATGGATTTTTTGCTAATGACCCCGGCGGTGGAATTATTGGCGTGCCACGAGATTTTGCATTACAGGATTCTCGTTTAACCTTATGGAGTGGAATTGCTGACGACGCTATTCTGTATTTTGAAGCGAATGCAATACCGTGGTGGAAAGCTGCCGGGGAAAAATCAGACAGAGGTATGCCGTCGTCGCATTTATTGTCGTCACAAGCCGCCTGCGTTAATCATTTATATGCGTTACGGCAAAGACAGGATTTTGCGGCTGCAATTTTGCAAAAAATTGACCTCCGCATTGTTTCCGCTGAAAAAATAGGAAAACCTGATATAGAGGCGGGCTATGTTGCGTTTGAAATAATCGGCGCGAAAAATTATTTAGGGGAGAAAAACCATACAAGAGGTGCGCTGAGCACCTCTGTTGACGCCGTTATGCTGGGCAAAAAGAATGACGGAAAAAACATTCTGGTGTTAATCGAGTGGAAGTATACGGAGGAGTATATCACTGGGGATTACAATAAGAATAAGGGAACGGACGGACAGCATAGGCACGATAGGTATGACCCGCTGTTAAAAGAGGAGGACTCCCCCATAAGCGTTGCAAACTTTGAGGCACTGTATTATGAACCGTTTTATCAACTTATGCGGCAGACAGTGCTGGGCTGGAAAATGGTTGAACACAATGAATACTGCTGCGACGAGTTTGTGCATATTCACGTTATCCCAGACGGTAATCTGGAATTGCTGAACAACGTAACTTCGCCTCTTTTGCGGGAGCATGGAAACACCATTTCAGAAGCGTGGAAAGGCGTGTTGAAGAAACCGGACAAGTATCAGGTGATTTCGCCGGAAAAACTGTTTGAGCCGTTAATGAACTTGCCGGACGCAAGGAGTTTGCTGGAATACCTGAACGCACGGTATTGGAGATAACATACGGAAACGCCGCGCCCGCGGAGCGCGGGTCTCGACGGCGCGGCGGACTTGTCGGTTTCGCGCCTCCCTCTTTGCGTTTTTTCTTTGCCGCCTCGCGTATTCCTATACAGCAGGCAGCGTCGCCGCACTCGCCTTTGCAACCGCTGCACGCACGTTTTGAACTTCTACACAGCACTTTGGAAGTTCCACACTTGAGTTTGGAAGTTCTAAACTTGCCTTTGGAAGTTCTACAGTACACTTTGGAAGTTCCGCAGTGCACTTTTGAACTTCTAAATTTGACTTTGGAGGTTCCAAAGTACACTTTTGAAACGTCAGACTACAGTCTGGAACCGCCGGAGCAGCCTGTTGAAGCGCCCGGCTTGCCTTTTTTTCCGAAAAAGCCGACACTGAAAACGCAGGCGCGGCATTCCCGCGCCGCCTTCGACGTCAGCTTGCCGCATTCGGTGCCGCCCGCAGCTCGGCGCCGAATGCGCGGGGTTCCGGAGGTTCCTGCAAACTTCGCAAGGCTAAGGAAAACGTATATGAAAAAACCGTTTTGTGTGCTGTTGGCGTGCGCACTGGGCGCTCCGCTTCTGTTCGCGTCGGAGAAATCCGCTGACGGGTGGGCTTCTGTGGCGGATACGGGCGTGTTTCCGGCCGGCGATTACGCAAAAGCCGCCGGGTATCTGCCGGGCGCTCGCGTTTCGGTTGCAAACCCCGCCGCAAAGATAACGGCAGACGTCCTGATACTCGGCGCGCCCGACGCCGGCGAAGGGATTTCGATTCTGCTGTCGCCCGAAGCGGCGAAAAAACTCGCTATACAGAAGGGTTCTCCGGCGCGCGTATCGCTTACGAAACGTTCTGGCTGGTCTGAACGCGCCGCCCGCACCGCAGGCGAACCGCGCCCCGACACCGATTCGGGAAACGCGCCTTTGGCTGAACCGAGACAACGCCAAGCCGCCGACTCGCTTGACTGGCAAGCGGCGCGGAACGCCGAAACCGATAATCCGGACGGCGACGCAGCGCGGCGCGGCATTGTTTCGGCGGCAGAACCGAACAGGCGGTGCAGAACGGAGCGCGGCGTCGAGGAAGCGCGGGTAAATGACGCGGCGCCTGATAACCGAATCGGCGCGTATCCGTCGGACAGCGTAGCCGTGCCCGAACCGGAGATTGTCTCCAGCGGGGCGGTTCCCGGCGTTGCCGCCCGGCAAAGGGCGGAGACTTGCCCGAAACAGAACGCCCCGCCTGACGCGCTTGTCTCGAACCCGCCCGCGGTGATTCCGCCGCCGTCCCAGCTGACGGAAAAACGGGACGCGGCGGCGAATGCGCTTCCGACAGGCACAGAACCGGAACGGCGGGGAAAAGCCGCGGCGGGGACGGACAGCGGTTTTTCCGAACTGGCGGCAAATACGCTCAAAAGCGGCGCGTATTATGTACAGATTGCGGCGCTGACAAACGAAGGCACTATCCGAAACATTCTTGCGGCATACGGCGCGGCGTACCCAATGGCATTGGCGGAGATAGCGTCAAAAACGTATCGGGTGCTGGTTGGTCCGCTCACTGCGGACGAATGCGGCGTGGTGCTTGCGCGCTTCCGCAGCAAGGGCTATGCGGACGCTTTTTTGCGAAAGATAGACTGACGCAGAGCACCTGTCAAGGCAAAACTCAGTTCGGGGCGGGGTTTTCTTAGGTAGTGTGGACTGGAAGGTAGAGGAATAAACACCTGACATGAATGGCGGCGATGAAGGAAGCGGTGAGCTTTGCGTAGCGCGTAGCAATTCCCCGCCGGCGCTTGAGGGCACGGAAGACATTTTCAATGACGTGCCGTGCCCGATACAGTTCATGACTGTACGCTCTTTGCTCTTTCCGGCTTTTAACCGGAGGGATGACTGTTGCTATATCCGCTTCCTTAAGCATATCTAGCAGCTCGTTCGTGTCATACGCCTTGTCCGCAAGGAACGCTTCCGCCTCCAAATCCTCCATAAGGAGAGGCGCTTGGCTGCAGTCCGCGACAGCACCGCTTGTCACAATGCCGCTTGCCGGTATCCCGTATTCGTCAACTGCCAAGTGTAATTTGCTGTTTAGCCCCCTTTTGTGCGGCTGATATCCTGAGTGCCGCCTTGTGCTCCGCATGCGTCCGCGTGTGCCTTGATATACGTCGAATCTATCATACGGATATCCCCGGCAGGCTCGCCTATTGCGGCGTCCGCCAGCGTTTTCCATATTCCCTTGTCCCGCCAACGGCAAAACCGCTTGTGTATGCTGTTCCAGTTTCCGAATTCTGGCGGTATATCCCTCCACGGAGCGCCCGTGCGCGTCTGCCACGCTACCGCGTTGATAAACAGGCGGTTATCTTTCGCCACTCCCCCGTGTTGCGCGCGCTGGCAAAACCCACAGCCTGTACGAAGCACTGGACGCGGACGCGCTTATCGCCGAAGCCTGCGAGGCGAGGCATTTCCCGGTGCAGGAAACTGCCGCAAGCTTACGGCTTGCTACCGAGTTTGCAAAGCAAACTCGCGGCATATTAGGGTGGCGCATAGGCAACGGCGGGTGAATGGCGCTAGACATACAAAGAGCAGTGCTTTTACCCTGCTCTTTGCGCCCTGCCTGCTCTTATGCCGAGTTTCCTCAAGAAACTCGGACGTTCGGCTACCGCCGAACGCCTTTTCCCCGCGCTTATGGAACCAAAGGGTGTTCGGCGGTAGGATACATGACGTACTCTTTTGTGGGCACATAAGTTTTCTGTATCCGGCCGCGAATTTCCTTAACATCGCGGAGCTTCACGCGCACCCAGCAGTCTTCGCCGGTTTTGCTGGTCGAATGCACGTCGACCGCAAGCCCTATGCTCCTCAGTTTGTCCGCGTTCTGAGTGTTGCACTTTCTCCAGTACTGCTTTACATAGGCATAGCCGTCTTCGATATAGCCCTTATCCCTTAATTCCACCGACCGGCCCTCAAAAGAGGTGTATGTTCCACTTTCCATTCGTAATAAAACCGCGCGGGATTAGCCCCCGCCGCGCCGCTGTCCGCAATTTGCGGGCGCCGCGGCGCTCGCGATAAACATTCGTTTTGCTTTCATACAAAACGGTCGTGAAGCGCCCGTGTCAGGGTTTGAAACCTGCCCGTGCAGGTGCTCCCTACCTGCGCACCAAGGGAGTCCCTGCACGCGCACCAAACATCCGGTTGCCTGCCGAGCAGGCTTTGCGGCGGTTTCCACCAGCAAGACTACCGAGCGATATGCCAAAGGGCGAAAACCTTTATGCCGTTCACCCATAGGTAAGGCATAAGGGCAAAACCTATCTGCCACCCCTAAGGCAGAGTTTCCTCAAGAAACTCTGCCGTTCGGCTACCGCCGAACGCCGTCTACAGCGCGAAACGGGCGCCGTAACCCGTCCCTATCAGGATAAACGCCACGATTCCCACGGAGAGACCGTACAGGACGAAGGGCACGAAGGTCTTCTTGATGATTTCGCCCTCGCGGTTCTGCAAGCCCACCACCGTGCAGACCGCCACCACGCTGTGCACGCAGACCATGCTGCCCATAGCACCGCCCGCGGCCTGCGCCGCGAGAATCACGAGGTGCGGCAGACGGCGCAGCTCCGCCATATCCCACTGGAACTGCCCGAACAGCGTGTCGGACACCGTGTTCGAGCCGGTGATGAACGCCCCCAGCCCGCCCACATACGAGGCGAACAGCGGCCACAGGGGTCCGACCGCCCCCGCGAGCGTCTCCGCCATGACGCGGGGCATAGACGCGATTCCCGTATCGACGCCCGCCGCCCGAAGCTGCGCGATAAGCACCGGGTTTGTAAAGCTGCCAGAACCCTGAAATATCTTGACGAGCGCCACCGATGCGCAGAGCGACACCGTCGCCGGCACCATTTTCCGCAGCGTGTCGCGCCACGCCTTGACCGCCTCGCCCGCGGGTATTTTGTGCAGCCACACCGTCAGGAGCGCAATCAGCATGAACGGCACCGTGCCGGGCAGGTACAGGAGCTTAATGCTGTTGTCGCTCACGCCCGCGTAGTCGAATATGTCGCTGACCGACACGACCGCGAGCCGATTGAACGCCGCCTTGAGCGGCAGCGCGTCGAGGCGGGTCAGCGCCAGAATCAGCCCGATAAGGATATAGGGCAGCCACGCCCGAAGCTGGCTCATGCGCGGCGCAAGCTCCCGCTCGCGGCTGAAGGCGATATCCCCCGTCCACGACTTGTCCCACCGCGTTGCCTCGCCGAATGTCCAGATGTCCTTCGGGACGCAGAACCCGCGCTTCGCCCCGTACATAACGACCGCTAGCCCTATGAGTCCGCCCGCCATAGAGGGGATTTCGGGACCGACGAGCCACGCCACCAGCAGATAAGGCACGGCGAACGAGACCGCCGCGAACAGGCAGAACTTCCACGCGGCGAAGCCGTCGCTCCACTTGCGGCTGGGACCGAAGAAGCGGGTGATAAAGCCGAGCATGAATACGGGCATGATGAAGACCATAGGCAGGTGCATGAGCGTAACCGTCTCGCCGATAGCCTTAAAGAACTGCGCACGGTCGGCGAACGCGCCCGAAGCGACCGCCGCGTCTATCGAGTTGCCGAGCGAGGCGCCGAAGCCGGTGAGTATCGGCGTGCCGACCGCGCCGAAGGTGACGGGGAACGAGTTGTACGCGAGGCAGACGACCGCCGCCGCGAGGGGCGGAAAACCCAGCGACAGGAGGAGCGGCGCCGCCAGCGCCGCCGGCGTGCCGAATCCCGCCGCGCCCTCTATGAACGCGCTGAACAGATAGCCGACGATAATCGCCTGAACGCGCATATCCGTGCTGATTTGTTGCATTCCGTACTGGATTGTCTCCATTCCGCCCGAATACTGCAGCGTGTGCAGAATCAGCAGCGCGCCGAACACTATGACGAGCACGCTTACGGCGTTGAGCACGCCCTGCACGCTGAGCGCCGCGACATAAGGGACAGGGAGCCGCCACGCCAGCACCGCCACCAGAACGCACGAGAGCCACGCGATAGGCATTGCCTTCATGGCGCCCATGCGGACGCCGACCATAAGCACGAGCGCCACCGCGATAGGAATCACGGCAACGAGCGGCAGTAAACCGGCAGGCATATATGCCTCCTTATATTAGAATTGGCTTCGCCTCTCCGCCGGGTTCCGCGCCCGGCGCCCGCCTATTTTACGGGCTTTTCCCCGCCCGCGCAAGAGCGACACCCGCGCTACGGCTCGGGTATGAGCGCATATAGGGCAGTCCCCTCTGTTTTCTCCCATAAAAAGAAACGGTTTTGCCGCTTCCTTTTATGACGGCATAGAGATAGCAGATGCCGGACGTGACCCACGGAGGCGTTTTTGCGCCGCCCGCAGACTCTTGCGGGGAGCCGCGAAGGTTTGCGGGGAACCCACTTTACCTCCGGCGGCGTCATGACGCGCACGCAGAACAGAGGCACTGTCTAGGTAGTGTGGACTGGATAAAGGGAAAGAGGTAAAAGGGGAAGCATGAAAGAAAAGAAGGCATTCACCGGCATGATATAAGCGACGAGGCGTGGGAACGGATAAAAGAACTGCTGCCCGGGCAGGCAGGGAAACGCGGGGGAGTGGCGAAAGACAACCGTTTGTTTATCAACGCGGTAGCGTGGCAGACGCGCACGGGCGCTCCGTGGAGAGATATACCGCCAGAATTCGGAAACTGGAACAGCATACACAAGCGGTTTTGCCGTTGGCGGGACAAGGGAATATGGAAAACGCTGGCGGACGCCGCAATAGGCGAGCCTGCCGGGGATATCCGTATGATAGATTCGACGTATATCAAAGCACACGCGGACGCATGCGGAGCACAAGGCGGCACTCAGGACATTAGCCGTACAAAAGGGGGCTGAACAGCAAATTACATTTGACGGTTGACGAGTACGGGATACCGGCAAGCGGCATTGTGACAAGCGGTACTGTCGCGGACTGTAATCAAGCGCCTCTCCTTATGGAGGATTTGGAAGCGGAAGCGTTCCTTGCGGACAAGGCGTATGACACGAACGAGCTGCTTGATATGCTTAAAGAAGCGGATATAACAGCCGTCATCCCTCCGGTTAAAAGCCGGAAAGAGCAGAGAGCGTACAGCCATGAACTGTATCGGGTACGGCACGTCATTGAAAACGTCTTCCGCGCCCTCAAGCGCTGGCGGGACGCCCGCCGAATCGGCGGCGGCCCTGCGAAAAGCCCCTTCTATAGAGATATACCGTTTGGCAGCCGCCTCTATATCTTATCTTTCTGCCGCGGGGTTTACCTGTCTGCCGAGTTCTTTGAAAGAACTCGGTCGTTCTCCTGTAAGGTGGACGCGACACTCGGCAGCACGTCAATGACGTGCGACAGTTTCCTGCACACAGGTTTCAGCCTCTTCTATTATGCCGAGTTTCCTCAAGAAACTCGGTACAAGTCGTAGGCTTGCATTCTACCGCTTGCGCGCGCCGTCCGTACCGAAGAGCGCGTCCACCGGATAGCTTTCCGGCAACGGCAACTCATACGGTGCCGGTCTGCCGAGTCGCGCCGCACTTCCTCCCGGAATATCTGCGGTGAAGCAGGTTTCCGGGCTTCCCCCGGCGTCTGCATTGGCGTTGAACGTGAGCAGCCAGTCTCCGCTGTATGGGCTTGCCGTGCTGACGCCTTCGAAAGTGCCGCTCGCAAAGCCGACGTATCTAATATTCGCGCCGGAACTGCCCGGCGGCAAAAAGCTGCCGCCGGAAAGCAGGGAAAATACGCCCTCGCCCGGAAACAGGGACGAAACGCGGCTTCTCGCCGCCTGCGCGACCGGCGAGATTTCGCCCCGATAGCCGTAGACGCCGCTTTCTTCGCCAATAGCGTTCGCCAGCATCCACGCGCGGAACAGCGTTTCCCAGTTCCACCCGCTGTCCGCACCCGGGGGAAGTTTGATTTGGGCGTTTGCCGCTTCGACGACCGCGCGGTAATCGCGGTAGCGCGACGCGAGGATATCCCGATAAACGCCGCGCCCGTTCTTCGCGTGGATTCTGAGCCACTGAAAGAAAAGGTAGACGGTCGCGTAGTCGGCGCGCGGGTCGTCCCGGTTGCCCCACACGTAGAACGTGTCGCCCTGCGGGATAGTGTTCCTGTCGTCCGTGCTGTTGAAATAATCGACGTAACGCTGCTGCGGTCCGCCGTACACATATTCCGCCGCGGTGGCAAGCCCCTCGCTGAGCCACGTGTCCTGCTCTTTCTCGCCGCGGGCGGTCCGCGAGAAATAGATAAGGTGCTGAAGCTCGTGCACGAGAGCAGTATAAAACTCGCGGCTCGGGACGTTCTGCTGTTTGACGTCGAGGAAGAGCATGTCCGCCTCGTTTGAATCCGCGTATACCGACTTTGAAAACATATTCCGCTCGTCGAAATAGCCCGCGACATAGCCGCCGGTTCCCGCGTACCCGTCGATAATGTCGAGCAGCAGGATGATGACTTTGCCGTTCCCGTCTACGTCCTCCGCCTCTCCGAACGCGCTGGTTATCGTGTCGTAAATATGTCTGTCATACTCGGCGACAAGCGCTTTGCCTGTCGCAACGGGAATCTTGAGCGTCTTGTCCGCGTACACGAGCGAATGCGTCCCGCTCGCAAGCCGCAACGCTTCCACGTCGTACCACGCGCTGATTCCACTTTCGCGCGCTTCCCGCACGCGGAATGTCCGCACCGCCGGTTCCAGAACCCTCGGGGGGTTAGACGGCGTGTCGTCCATGACGAGCTTTTGACAGCCGCCTGCCGCCAAAATCGCGGCAAGCCCCGCCGCCAAAACGCCCGCCTTTGTCATAAGCCGAGCCGTTGCCCTAATGCCTGTATTCACCGCAAGCACCTCCCCACCGCGTATCCAGAGCATACCGTATACGCAACATCTATTATATCACAAAGTATCATATACATACAGCTCCGCCCTAACGGGGAGCGGGGCTTTAGCCGCTCTAAGGGAGAGCCTCTCTGCTTTACCTGTATGCCGAGTTTGCCGCCGTATTACATTTGTCTTCTATAGTATATGCGTTCCCAGTAGGGAACGCATATAGGGCGTTAGGGAACGACCGAGCGCCTCTCGTTAGGCCAGAACAGTGTCTCTCCCTAGGGAAGCACAGAGGCTCTGTCTAGGTTAGAACAGAGACGCTGTCTAGGGAAGGACAGAGCCTCTACCTAGGTAGTGTGGACTGGATAAAGGGAAAGAGGTAAAAAAGGAGCATGAAAAGAAAAGAAGGCATACACCGGCACGATATAAGCGACGAGGCGTGGGAACAGATAAAAGACCTGCTGCCCGGACAGGAAGGGAAGCACGGGAGAGTGGCGAAAGACAACCGCCTGGTTTATCAACGCGGTAGCATGGCAGACGCGTACAGGCGCTCCGTGGAGGAACATACCGCCGGAATTCGGGAACTGGAACAGCATACACAAGCGGTTTTGCCGCTGGCGGGATAAGGGAATATGGAAAACGTCGGTGGATACCGCAATAGGCGATCCTGCCGGGGATAAAAGAGTGTTGAACAGCAAATTGCATTTGGCGAGTACGGGATACCGGCAAGCGGCATTGTGACAAGCGGTACTGTCGCGGACTGCAGCCAAGCGCCTCTCCTTATGGATGGTTTGGAGGCGGAAGCGTTCCTCGTGGACAAGGCGTATGACACGAACGAACTGCTAGATATGCTTAAGGAAGCGGATATAACAGCAGTCATCCCTCCGGTTAAAAGCCGAAAAGAGCAGAGAGCGTACAATCATGAGCTGTATCAGGCACGGCATGTCATTGAAAACGTCTTCCGTGCCCTCAAGCGCTGGCGCGGAATCGCTACGCGCTACGCGAAGCTCACCGCTTCCTTCATCGCCGCTATTCATGTCAGGTGTTTATTCCTCTACCTTCCAGTCCACACTACCTAGAGCAGTACCCCTCTGCGGAATACCGCCTTGACCCGCCCCATGAGCGTCTTTCCGGCGAACGGCGAACCTTTCCCCTTTGTGCGGAATTCGGCGTCGTCGACCGTCCACCGTTCGGCGGGGTCGACCAGCACGACATCCGCCGCAAAGCCGGGCGACAGCCGCCCTTTCGGGAACGTGCCGCGGTCAAGACCCAGAATCCGCGCGGGGTTTGCGGACATGAGCGCGGAAAGACGGCTCGCGCTCGTCCGCCCCGACGCGACAAGCGCGGTGTTGCACACCGCGTATGCCGTTTCGAGACCCGGAAAGCCGGGCGCGCCGGAAAGCTTGTCCCGCGCCGTGTGGGGCGCGTGGTCGGTGGCTATCGCGTCTGCGGCGAAGGCGCCGGAATCGGCGAGCGACTCGATAAGCGCCGCGCGGTCGGCTTCCGAACGGAGCGGCGGGTTGACGATATGGCGGAGGTTTTCGCCTTCGGCGGCGAGCGACAGGTGGTGCGGCGTGATTTCGCACGAGACGAGCGGCTCTTCCCCGCGGGCGGCGCATGCCTGTTTTGCGCGGCGCACCGCTTGAAGCGAACGCGCCGTGCTCGCGTGGCAGATATGCACGCGGCAGCGGGCGGAATCCGCGAGCAGCAGGTTGCGGCTCGTTGCGACGTCTTCGGCGAGCATGAACAGTTCGTTTGCCCGCGCAAGCCGTGAATCGGCTTCGGGGCAGGGCGCAAACCAGTCGCCCTGCTGGGAAAGGAGGCGGAACGCCTGTTCGCGCAGCGCGCGGGCTTCCCGCGCAAGGGCGGCGTCTTCACTGTGGCACGCGACGACTATGCCCTTTTGGGCGCATTTCCGCAGCGCGGCGAACAGCGCGGCAGCGGAATCGACGTCGTGCCCGTCGTTGCTTACGAGCGGCAGCCCTTCCCCGCCCGTATACGGAGGCAGCGCGTCCAAATGCGAAACGTCTCCGGCGGCGTCTCCGGAAAAAGCGCGGGTAATCGTAACTGATTGCAGCACGTCCGCAAGCCCGAACGCCGCCGCTTCCGCCTGTATGCCGAGCGCAACGCGATAGTCCGAGACCGGCGGACTGGTATTCGGCATAAGCACGAGCGTCCCGTATCCGCCCGCCTTTGCCGCGCGGAGGGCGCTTTCGAGCGTCTCTTTATCGCTCTGACCCGGATAGCGGAAGTGGGCGTGCAGGTCGACAAACGCAGGCTGCGCCGTCAAGCCGCGGGCGTCAAACGAAGCCGCGGGCATGAAGGCGCGGCAAGATTCGGGCGTGAAAAAATTGCCCTCAAACACCGCCGCTATTCTGCCGTCCGAAAACAGCAACGCGCCCGGCGCGTCGCGGACGGCGTCGACCAAGCGGGCGTTGAACAGCAGCAGCGGGGGAGCGGGCGCGGCGGACACTTTATTTTGCGGGCTTCGAGCCTATCAGCGTAAAGTTCAAACTGGACTGATAGCGTTCGCCGCTTTCGGGGTTGACGACTTTTTCCGAGACGGAATAGCCGACGGAGCCGGTCGAAAAGTCCTTCGCGTTGGCAAGCAGGGTTGACCACACTTTCCCTTCGCTGTCTTTGACGGTGATTTCAAGGTATCGCGGCGCATTCGGGTCGCGTTTTGCAGGTTCTGGCATAAGATACTCCTTACTATAAAAGATGTGTAGGATACTATCATTGAAGCCCGAATACGCGCAAGCGACCGATCAAAGGAAAAGCGGCGACTGTCATTTTCCCTTTGAAACGAGAAGCGGAAACAGGTTGTGCTCGTTTCCGCTTCTCTCCGTGTAGATTTAACCTGCCTGTCCGCCGCCAAAACCGACACCTCGCCGAGATGTATTCTTTACCCCCCCCCCCACCACCACCCGTCCGGCGCTGCCGAACGTCCGAGTTTGCTTTGTAAACTTGGTAGTATAAAAGAATGAAAAGAATGCATAGGCAACGGCGGGTAAACGGCACCGAAACAGCGGAGAGACTGTTCCCTGTCCCCAGAATATGGAGAGCCTCCATTATTACAGGTGGGGCTGAATATTGTATGTCGGACGCCGCCTTCACCACTGTGCCCTTCAGCCGTGTGCGGCATAAAGGCGAAGGCATAGCAGCAAAGCACATATGCCGAGTTTTTCAGAAAACTCAGTCCTTATTACCCGTGCGGCGCACGGGTAATAAGGAGCGCTTAGAACGCCGGTATCACCGCGCCTTTGTACGTGCTCTCTATGAACCGCCGAACCTCTTCGCCGGTGAGCGCCTGATACAGCGCCCTGAGCGCGGGGTCGTCCTTGCGGCCGGCTTTTATCGCGAGGATATTGGCATAGGGCGAATCCCGCCCCTCGCGGAACAGTGCGGAAGCGGGGTCGATTCCCGCCTCCAGAATCTTGTTGGTATTGGTGATATAGGCGTCAAAATCAGCCTTCACCCGCAGTATCAGGGCGGAATCCAGTTCCACCAGCGTTACTGGCTTCAGGTACGCGGCGACCGTGTTGCCGACCGTCGTCTGGTACACGTCCGTTCCCTGCTTCAGCCGGATAAAGCCCTCTTGCTCAAGAATGCGGAGCGCGCGGTACTCGTTCGTCGCGTCGTTCGGAATGGCAATCTTCGCCTTGTCGGGCAACTGCTCCTTCGCGCGGTATTTAGCCGAGTATGCGCCGATAGGCTCCACGTGAATGTTGCCCCCGTTCACGAGGTCAAAGCCTCTCTCCGCCACAATAGACTTCAGGTACGGCTCGTGCTGAAAGAAGTTCGCGTCGAACTCCCCGTTGGCGGTCTGCTCGTTTGCCAGCGAGCTGTCGGTGGTGGTGATAATCTCCAGACTGATTCCCTGCGCCGCCAGCTTCGGCTTCACGAACTCCAGCAGTTCCGCGTGAGGCACCACGTCCGCCTGCACCCGCAGCACCGTGCGCCCGCCCGCCTTTTTCCTCGCTGTCTGCGCCGCCCCTTTGTCCGTCTTGCCCGCCGCATACGCGGAGACGGCGAACAGTCCTAATGCCGCCGCTGCCAAAACCGCGGCGCGTGTTTTTTGAAACTTGCCCATAGTAAAACTCCTTGCGATAGTGTCCGCCTTATTAGGCGAACATTCAGTGATTAACCGGCGCGATAGCCGGATTGTCGCGTTCCCCATAAGGGGAACGACCGAGTTTCTTGAGGAAACCCGGCATTTTGTTCAGGTCTATTCAACCTTTGCGCTCGTTTGCGCAAGCGTATATGCGCCGCTTCTGCGCTCCGCCGAACGTCGAAACCGTCTAGAGCAGGCAGCGCTTCTTCAGAATCCGCTTCGCAATGCCGCCGCCCGCAAGCTGAATTAAGTTGACCAACAGCGCGAGCGACAGCACCGAGGCGATAAGCATATCTACGCGGAAACGCTGGTACCCGTAGCGCACCGCCACGTCGCCCAGCCCTCCCGCGCCGAACGAGCCGGCGAGCGCGGTGGCGGAGACAATGGCGACGGCCGCGACGGTAAAGCTCCGCACCAGATTCGGCAGCGCCTCCGGAAGCATTACCTTGAGCACGACATCCCGCTTTTTTGCGCCCATAGCCTGCGCCGCCTCGAACTTGCCCTTGGGCACTTCGAGAATGCTGTTCTCCGCGAGCCGCGCGAACATCGGCACGCACGTAGCCGCGAGCGCGACGACGCAGGCTTTCGGTCCGTAGGATACGCCGATGACGAGCCGCGAGAGGGGCAGCGTCAGGATGATGATGATGACCGCCGGCATAGATCGGAGCGCGTTGACGATTCCCCCCGCGACGGCGTTAAACGCCGGCAGGGGAGAAAGCCCGTCCCGGTCGGTCAGCACCAGCGCGACGCCCAGCGCAAGCCCGAACGCGCCGGTCAAAAGCGTCGTCAGCGCCGTCATATAGAGCGTCTGGACTGCGGCGGGAGCGACGATTCCCCACACCTCCGCACTGAACGCATTCCGCAGCGCCGCAATCATATCCCCTCCCCGCGCTGCCACTTATGGCTGGCGAAGGTGCGGGTTATCTTGGCGAATGCCCGTGCCGTCTCGCTCGACGGGTTCTGGAACACGCTGTCGGCGCTCCCCGTCTCCGCAATACGCCCGTCCTCCAGCACCGCGACCTGACTGCAGGCATAGCGGACGACGTCAAGCTCGTGCGTAACCAGCACGACCGTCAGCCCCAGCTTTTCGTTTATGTCCCGCAGCAGGTCGAGTATCGACAACGACGACAGCGGGTCGAGCGCGCTCGTCGCCTCGTCGCTCAGCAGCACGTCCGGCCGGTTCGCCAGCGCGCGCGCTATGCCCACCCGCTGCTTCTGCCCCCCGCTGAGCTGCCCGGGATAAAAGCCGCGCTTGTCGGACAGCCCGACCAGCTCCAGCATTTCCGCCACCCGCGCCGAAATCTCCGCTTTGCCAACACCCGCGACTTCGAGCGGGAAGGCGACGTTGCCCGCCACGGTGCGGGAATCCAGCAGGTTGAACTGCTGAAATATGACGCCGATTTTGCGGCGGCAGCCGACGAGCTCGCGGCGGGAGAGCGCGGTGATTTCCCGCCCACCGACGGAAACGGTGCCCGAATCCGGCGTTTCCAGCCGGTTTATGCAGCGCAGCAGCGTGCTTTTGCCCGCGCCGCTGAAGCCCACGACGCCGTATACGCCGCCTTTGGGAACGCCGAGGGTAAGACCTTTCAGCACCGGAAACGACTTGCCGCGGCTGCGAAACGTCTTATAGAGCTGCCGTATGTCTATGAAATAGTCCGCCACCGCACCCTCTTGCTGAATATTTGGCATATGCGCGCAGCCTTATATCCGTTTGATTTAGGCAAACCCCGCCCGCGCGCCTCAGAACGCCGGTATCACCGCGCCCTTGTATTTGTCCTCGATAAACCGCCGCACGTCCTCGCCGGTGAGCGCCTGATACAGCGCCTTGAGCGCGGGGTCGTCCTTGCGGTCGGCTTTTATCGCGAGGATATTGGCATAGGGCGAATCCCGCCCTTCGCGGAACAGCGCGGAAGCGGGGTCGATTCCCGCCTCCAGAATCGTGCTGGTGTTGGTGATATAGGCGTCAAAGTTCGCCTTTGCCAGCGGTATCAGGGCGAAATCCAGTTCCGCCAGCGCGACCGGCTTCAGGTACGCGGCGACCGCGTTGCCGACCGTCGTCTGGAGCGCGTCCGCGCCCGGCTTCAGCCGGATAAAACCCTCCCGCTCAAGAACACGGAGCGCGCGGTACTCGTTCGTCGCGTCGCTCGGAATGGCGATCTTCGCCCTGTCGGGAAGCTCTGCCTTCGCGCGGTATTTGTCCGAGTACGCGCCGATAGGCTCCACGTGAACGGCGCCCCCGCTCACGAGGTCGTAGCCCTTTTCCGCCACGACCGACTGCAAGTACGGCTCGTGCTGAAAGAAGTTCGCGTCGAACTCCCCGCCGGCGGTTTGTGCGTTTGCCTGCGCCCGGTCGGTGACGGCGGTAATCTCCAGACTGATTCCCTGCGCCGCCAGCTTCGGCTTCACGAACTCCAGCAGTTCCGCGTGGGGCGCCGCGTCCGCCTGCACCCGCAGCAGCGTGCGCCCGTCCGCCGTCTTCCTGCCCGCCGACTGCGCCGCTTTTTTGTCCGCCTTGCCAGCCGCATACGCGGAGACGGCGAACAGCCCCAACGCCGCCGCGAGCGAGACCGCGGCGCGTATCTTTTGAACCTTGCCCATAATGAAACCCCTTGCGGCAGCGCGTGTTTTTAGGGAGACAGCGTACATAAAAAACGCCCGTCGGTCAACGGCGCTACCCGTTTCCCCCGAAGGGGAAACGGGTAGCGCCAGAGTTCCTTGAAGGAACTCTGCATATAGGGTTGCTTGCGGCAAACTCGGCATTAGAGGCGTGGGCTGGCGGGGGCGCACGGGCGGCTCTGTTTTAGAGTAGAACAGTGCCTCTACCTAGGTAGTGTGGACTGGAAGGTAGAGGAATAAACACCTGACATGAATAGCGGCGATGAAGGAAGCGGTGAGCTTTGCGTAGCGAGTAGCGATTCCGCGCCGGCGCTTGAGGGCACGGAAGACGTTTTCAATGACATGCCGTGCCCGATACAGCTCATGACTGTACGCTCTCTGCTCTTTCCGGCTTTTAACCGGAGGGATGACTGCTGTTATATCCGCTTCCTTAAGCATATCTAGCAGCTCGTTCGTGTCATACGCCTTGTCTGCGAGGAACGCTTCCGCCTCCAAATCCTCCATAAGGAAAGGCGCTTGATTACAATCCGCGACAGTACCGTTTGTCACAATGCCGCTTGCCAGTATCCCGTACTCGTCAACCGCCAAATGTAATTTGCTGTTCAGCCCCCTTTTGTACGGCTAATGTCCTGAGTGCCGCCTTGCGCCCCGCATGCGTCCGCGTGTGCCTTAATATATGTCGAATCTATCATAAAGATATCCCCGGCAGGCTCGCCTATTGCGGCGTCCGCCAGCATTTTCCCTATTCCCTTGTCCCGCCGGCGGCAAAACCGCTTATGTATGCTGTTCCAGTTCCCGAATTCTGGTAGCATGTCCCTCCGCGGAGCGCCCGGGCGCGTCTGCCACGCTACCACGTTGATAAACAAACGGTTGTCTTTCGCCACTCCCCCGTGCTTCCCTGCCTGTCCGGGCAGCAGGTCTTTTATCCGTTCCCACGCCTCGTCGCTTATATCGTGCCGGTGAATGCCTTCATTTTCTTTCATGCTTCCCATTTTACCTCTTTCCCTTTATCCAGTCCACACTACCTAGACGGTGTGGACGGATCTCGAGCTTGAAAACTGGAACAAGAAATACGGCGTTCCTGCCCCGCTTGCGCCGCCGTTCCGCCGCCTGACGGTGGACGAGGCGTTCTCCCGCTATGCCGGCTTCCAGCTTTCCGACTGCGCCGAAACGGGCGCGCTTGCCGCGGAAGCGGCGCGTCTGGGCATAGCGGAGACGTCCCCGTTTGCGGACTGGGCGTGGGACGATTTGTACGAACTGCTCTTGGCGCACGCGGTGGAGCCTGCGCTCCCAAAAGACCGGAGTATCCCGCCCGCGTGCCGTGCCTCGCGAAGGACGTACCCGGCGCGTTCCCGCGAAAAGAGCGGTGGGAGCTCTACGCGGGGGGAATGGAACTGGCGAACTGCTACAGCGAGGAAACCGACGCCGCCAAAATCAAGGCGTATTTTGAGCGTGAAGGCGCGCTCAAGGCGCGGACGGCTCGCGTCCCGCACCGCGTTAACGGCGAATACTGGCGCGTCTTCCGCGATTTTCCCGCCTGTTCGGGCGTCGCGCTCGGCGTGGACCGGCTTATCGCGCTCATCTGCGGAGCGGCGTCCATAGACTCCGTGCTGCCGTTCCCGCTCCGGTAAGCCGCGTTCGGCGGTAACCGAACGTCCGAGTTCCTTGAGGGAACTCGGCATAGAGGTGAGGCAAGCCGCGAGACGGGCGTGTCCAGCTTCGGCCTTCGGGCATAAAAAGAGCAGGGCTTCCGCCCCGCTCTTTTTTGTATTCGCTCGCCTGTTTGATAAACCGCCCGCGCCGCGTTTACCAGTCAAAATCGACGATGATAGGGCAATGGTCGGAAAGTTCCGGCTTTATCCAATCTTCTGGGGTGCCGATTTCGAACGACTTTACCCTTAAATTGTTTGTGACAAAACAATGGTCATCAAGCAAAATGCTGTCGCCTCTAAAGAATGTCGGCGCAAGTTTTTGCTCGTTGCTTGCACAGTTTCGTAATTTGTATTTTCCCGTTTCCGTTTCAAGTTTTGAATACCATTTGTTGGTATCACTCTTATTTGCACCCGTGTTAAAATCGCCGATGACGGCACTCTTATCAAATACGTATTCTTTTAATGCAGCAAAGACAGGCACCTGATAGTTTTCATACTTACACCCAGCACTGTTTATCTGCTTTGTCCAGACAGCTATTAAGGTAAACTGTTTTTTCCCGTTAAATATTACGCGATAGGGCACAACGTATCGGTGATTTCGGTTAAATTCAGGTGCGAATTCAAATTGATATTTATGCGAAAATACACCAATTCCCAACACACTATCTTTGCCGTCGCCATACCAATAAACGTTGGCAAATTGTGATTTTAACCTGATACAGTCAAAAAAGGTACATTCTTGAATAACAAAAATATCTGCCGGATATTCCTGTATGGTGTCAACTTTTTCTTTATTGAATCCGCCACTACAACTGCAATTCCAACTCACGATTTTCATAAAAACTCCTTATAATGCTGCTCTTGTTTAGAGAGGCGTAAAATTATGCCGCGCCGCCGCGGTATATCCATATTATAGTATAATATCGAAAACCTGCCTTTTCACACGGTCAACGACCGCTACAACGAAAAGGTATGGCGTTTATTCTTGCTTTTATTATCATCTGTTTGTGGATTCAGTTTGCTATTTCTGATAATCGTGTCCCTCGTCCCACGTTTTTGACGCCTTGCCGTCCGTGAAGATGACGTCAAAACTTCTTTCGCAAAGCGGCGGTTACATCAGATCCATCAGAAGATAAGCATCGCGTTCATCAAAAATATAAACCCAAAGGTGCACTGTGTCGTTGCCGCTATAGGGGCTAAAAATCGAACTTTTAACGGATTCCTCCGCCGGTATGTCTTCCTCAAAAGTATAGGCATAGATAGGTATAAGCCGCTTTCCTATCGTGGTACCTTCACTGGTATCGACTGTCTCCGCACCCCAGAGATTTAATTCGCTGTCATTCACAACGTCAGAACTTGCGACAAAGGTATACTTCCCGTCAAAACGCTCGTCTATTCCGGTAATAGTGCACAAGCCGTCCGTATCTGGAAGAGTGTTTGAACCCGCCTCCCCGCCCGATTCATTTTTGCACCCAGCCGCCGCCAGTAGCGCCGTCCCGACCGCTACATATAAAAGACGCATATTCCGCTTCATATTCATAAAACCCCCTGTGCGTTCACCGTCCGCCGTGCATTTATTGCGCAGTGTACTAAGTTCCGAAAAAATGAGCAATCCCTTCATGCCTTGCCCCTATGCCGCGGTGTTTAACGGCGTACCGGGAAGGTCTGGCGGGACACCGCCAAGGTTTCCCTATCTACCGCCAAGGTCTGGCGGTGTCCCGCTAAAGACTGACGGTCTACCGCCAGAGTCTGCCTGTGCACCGTTAAAGGTTGCCTTGCGCCGTATTGTGCTGTGCCGTTCGTTATCGCTATAATGACCGCCGGAGGTACCGATATGCCGAAGATTGAGGTGAACGAGCAGCTCTTTTTTGCGCTGCTGGGCGAGCGCTGCGGGTACGGTGAGCTTGCGGAGCGTCTGGTCGGCGCGAAAGCCGAACTCGACGGAATGCCCGACGAGAGCCTCCCCGCCGAAGCGCGGACGATTAAGATAGAGCTGAACGACACGAACCGGCCCGACCTCTGGTCGACTGCGGGCGTCGCGCGCGCGCCCAGGCTGCACCGAACCGGCGCGCAGACCGATTTTTCCCCGTATTTCTCGACGCCGGAAAAACCCAAAGCATACGGGAACCGCACCGTCGCCGTCGACCCAAAGCTCGAAGAAATCCGCCCCTATATGACGGCGTTTGTGGTTTCGGGCAAGCCGCTCGACGAGCCGATGCTCCGCGACGTCATCCAGACGCAGGAAAAACTCTGCGGAAACTACGGGCGGAAACGCCGCTCCATTTCTATGGGCGTCTACCGTTCGGCGATGATTCGCTGGCCCCTCCGCTACAAAGCGGTCGACCCCGACGGGACGAGCTTCGTGCCGCTGCAATGCAGCGAGCAGATGACCTGCCGCCAGATTCTGAGCGACCACCCCAAGGGCAGGGAATACGGCTGGATTCTGGAAGGCAAACCGCGGTTCCCGCTGCTCGTCGACGACAAAAAAGAAGTGCTTTCCATGGCGCCTATCGTCAACAGCGCGACGCTCGGCGCGGTGCAGGCGGGCGACTTCGAGCTGCTCGTCGAGATGACCGGCACCGATATGGCGCCGCTCCTTCTGGCGACGAATGTCGTGGCGTGCGACTTTGCCGACAACGGCTACGCGATTCTGCCCTGCCGCGTCAACCACCCCTATGACACCGGATTCGGCACGGACATTATCGCGCCGTTTTATTTCCAGCAGCCGACGAAGCTGTCGCTTGCCGCAATGAATAAGCTGCTGGGCAGCGCATTCTCCGCCGAAGAGACGCGCGACGCGCTTACGCGCACGGGCAGCGCGGTAACGGAGGAGCCTAAGATAAAGGACGGGGACACCGGCCGCTCAAGAGCGCGGGATTCTAGCCGGACCGCGGACGCGCAGAAGGCGAAGGACACCGATACGGTGTTCATGGTGTCGCCCGCGCCTTACCGCAACGATTTTCTGCACGAAGTCGACGCGGTTGAAGACGTGATGATAGGCAAGACGCTGTCCGCGTTCCCGCCGGAAAAGCCGCGCGATTTTACTATCGGCAGGCTCCTGCCGCTCACCCTGTTCAGCCGCAAGGTGAAGTCTCAGATGGTCGGGCTGGGCTATCAGGAGATGGTTTTTAACTATCTCGGCTCTCAAAAGGATTTTCTCGCCGCAATGAACGATTCCGGCGAGAAGGCTGTCGAAATTTCGAACCCGATGAGCGAGAACTACCGGTTTGTCCGCCCGTCGGTTATCGCCTCCCTTTTAGCTGCCGAAGCCGGGAGCGGCAATGCCGTGTATCCGCACAAAATCTTTGAAGTCGGCAAAATCGCCTATCTGGACAGCGCCGAAATAACCGTCACCAAGACCACGCACAGCCTCGGCTTTTTGACCGCGGGCGCAAACGCGAACTTTAACGACGCGGCGAGCGAAGTCGCCGCGCTGCTGTATTTTCTGGGGCACGAATACGCGGCGCGGGAATCTGCAGACCCGCGCTTTATCCCCGGCCGTCAGGCAGACATTCTGATACGCGGCGAATCTGCGGGCGTATTCGTCGAGGTGCACCCGGCACTCCTCGAAAACTGCGCTATTACTGCGCCGTTCGCCGCGTGAGCAATCAACGTGGAACGGTTGCTGTAACTGGATTT
>NZ_BBPW01000006.1:0-17466 GCF_001028545.1 Treponema endosymbiont of Eucomonympha sp.
CGGATCGGCCAGCCGATTTGGCCCGTTTTCTTGTCGGTAAGGGGGAGGATATTGGCGTTCCGCGCGGCCCAGATAAGGTTGTCGGGGTGAAATCGTTCGTCCCCCGCGTCATGCCATTTGTTCGAACCGAGCGTGGATATGCAATTTATGTGCAGCCAGTCCCCCCGTCCGGTCGCCACGAGCGACGGGTCGCGGAACAACACGTTTTTCGCCGTTTCGTCAAAGCCGAGTTCGTCAAAATGCTCGTTCGGCAACCACTCCCACACGGTATTGCCGTCCCAGTCGACTTCGACGATGCGGTCGTCCAGAAGCGGCTGAGCCGATATCCGGGGGTTGACAACGTCCTTGTGCGTCAGAATCAGCGTATTGCCGCTGTCGGTTTTCGGTTTTTGCCCGGGCGCATAGTAGCCGGTAGACGAGCCTTCCCGCTGAAAGTCGTGGTGCTGCCGCGCCGAAAAAGCCGGAGTCGTGTCCGGGTCTTTGATAAACTCGCTGCGGTCGTATTTCCACACGACGTTTCCGTCCCAGTCGACCTGCAGCAGGTCGTTCTGGTCCTGATACCCGTATTTGGGGTTTCGGGCGCCCGACGAGCCGAACACAAAGCCGCCCGGCAACACCTTGTTCGGAAAACCGTGCAGCCCCGCCCAAAGCTGCACCTCGTTCCCGCGCATGTCGATAAGCAACGCGCCCTTTGCCGACTGAAAGACCGTATAGCCCTTCCACGCTCGGTTTGAACAAATGGCATGACGCGGGCGACGAACGATTTCACCCCGACAACATTATCTGGGACGCGCGGAACGCCAATATCCTCGCCATTACCGACAAGAAAACGGGCAAAATCGTCTGGCGAATCGGACCGGACTTCCGCGAAACTGAAGCGCTCAAAAAACTCGGCTGGATTATCGGGCAGCACCACCTGCACATGATACCCCGCGGGCTTCCGGGCGAGGGCAACCTATTGGTCTTCGACAACGGCGGCTGGGGCGGCTACGGGCAGCCGGGCAGCACGTCGCGTTACGGAATCAACAGCGTACACCGCGACTACTCGCGCGTCGTCGAGTTCAACCCCGTAACGCTTGAAATCGTGTGGGAGTATACGGCGCGGAAAGCGGGATTTGCGGATAATTACCGGTTTTACAGCCCCTATATCAGTTCGGCGCAGCGGCTTCCGAACGGCAACACGCTGATAGACGAGGGTTCCGACGGGAGGATTTTTGAGGTAACGCGAGACTATAAGACGGTGTGGGAATATGTTCACCCGTATTATGAGAGCGCGAACGGCGGCGTCATGAATATGGTGTACCGTGCGTACCGTCTTCCCTATGAATGGATACCGCAGCTTGCGCAGCCGCAGGAAGGGTCGATTGTGCCGGACGCGGGGCGCTTTCGGGCGGACGGAGCCGCATGACGCAGGCGTTTATCGACTATTTTGCGCGAAATGGGACGAAATACGGACTGGCGGCGGCGCAGCACTTTTTTATAAGCATAGCCGCGCTTGCGCTTGCCTGCGCCGTTGCGCTTCCGGCGGGAATCGTGTGCGCGCGGACAAAACGGCTCCGCGCGGCGATTACCGGCGTGTTTGCGACGCTCCGCATTATTCCGAGCCTCGCCGTGCTGCTTCTCTGCATACCCGTGCTGGGAACAGGCATGCAGCCGGCGGTTATTGCGCTCGCGTTTCTGGCTATCCCGCCGATTTTAATCAACGCGACTGTCGCGTTTAGTTCGATTCCGCTTCCGGTGCTGGAGACGGCGCGGGGAATGGGAATGAGCGCGCGGCGGGTGTTTTTTCTGATAAAAGCGCCGCTTGCGCTTCCGCTGACGCTTGCGGGGTTCAAAACCGCGGCAATTGAGGTTATCGCGAGCGCGACGCTTGCCGCATATATCGGCGGGGGCGGCTTGGGCACTATCATCTTTACCGGTCTCGGCTTAATGCGAACCGAGCTGCTGCTTATAGGCGGCGTCTCGGTCGCGCTCTTTTCCGTTGCCGCGGACTGTTTGCTTTCGTTTATGGAAAACAGAGTATCTCTATCATTGTTCGGAAAATAAGGAGTTATATATGAAAAGAACAACAAAAACAGCCGCCGCGCTTTTGTTTGCGGCTGTTGTTGCGGGCGCTGCCTTTGCCGCCCCGCAAAAAGACAGAGGGAAAACGCAGAAGGTGCGAATCGGGTCAAAAAATTTCACCGAAAACCTGATTCTTGCCGAAATCTACGCGCTTGCGCTTGAAGACGCGGGAATCCCCGTCGAGCGCACGTTTGATTTGGCAAGCTCCGTCGTGCATACGGCGCTCACCAATAATTCCATAGACCTCTACCCCGAATACACCGGGACAGGCTTGCTTGTCGTGCTGAAACTCGGCTTGGAGACCGACCCTGACGAAGTATACCGCCTCGTAAAGGAGGGATACAAAAAACAGTTCGACATAGTCTGGCTCAATTACGCGAAGGCAAATGACGGGCAAGGGGTAATGGTGAGCAAGGCGGCGTCGGACAAGTACGGAATCCGCACTATTTCCGACCTGCAGCGGAACGCGCGGAACATTCGCTTCGCGTCGCAGGGAGAGTTTGACGAACGGGAGGACGCGCTGCCGCGCCTTATCAAGATATACGGGCCGTTCCGCTGGAAATCGAGCAACGTGTATGCGGACTCGCTCAGATACCCGCTGCTGTCGTCGGGGAAAGCGGACGCGGCTCCGGCGTGGACGACCGACGGACACTTAACCGACCCCCAATTCGTGCTTCTGGACGACGACAAGCAGGCGTGGCCGCCGTACAATATCGCGCCGGTTGTCCGGCAGAATGTGCTGGACAGATACCCCCGGATTGCGGATATCCTGAACGCCGTCGACGCAAAAATCGACACGCCGACGATAACGGCGCTCAACGCGAAGGTCGACGCGGACAAACGCGAATACGCAGAAGTCGCAAAAGAGTTTTACGTTTCGACGAAGCGGTAGCGCCGTGCATGCGCTGGTTTTTGACGACGTAGTAAAGCGCTTTCCGGACGCGCGGCGCAACGCGGTCGACCACGTTTCACTCAGCATAGCGGAAGGCGAGTTCGTCACGCTCGTCGGCACGTCGGGCTGCGGGAAGACGACGCTTCTCAAAATGGTAAACCGCCTTTACGAGCCGGACGGCGGCACAGTGCGGCTTTTCGGCGAGGATATCAGCACGAAGGACGCGGTGCGGCTCCGGCACGGAATCGGCTACGTGATTCAGCAGGCGGGGCTGTTCCCGCACATGACGGTTTTTGAAAACATCGCGGTGGTTCCCCGTATCTTGAAGTGGGACGCGGCGCGAATCAAAAAGCGGGTGGAAGAGCTTTTGACGCTGGTCAGGCTCGACCCCGCCGAGTTTCAGAAACGGCACCCGTCGGCGCTGTCGGGCGGACAGCAGCAGCGGGTGGGGCTTGCGCGCGCAATGGCGGCGGAACCCGCGGTAATGCTGCTCGACGAGCCGTTCGGCGCAATCGACGCGATAAACCGCGCCAGCCTACAGAACGAACTGCTACAGATACACCAAAAATATCGGCGCACCTATCTGTTTGTGACGCATGACGTCGGCGAAGCATTCAAACTGGGAAACCGCGTGCTTATCATGCACCAGGGGACAGTCCAGCAGTTCGACACGCCGGACGCTATCGTCCATAAGCCGGCAAACGACTTCGTCAGGGAACTGATAGCGTCGTCCGGCGCGGTCAGCGCGCAGACGCGCGGCGGGGACGGCGCCTAATGCGGAACTATTTTGTGCACCACTCGCGCCTCACCGAAGCGCTGTCGCGCCACTGCGTTATTCTGGGCGTATCCGTTGCGATTTCGGTGCTGGTCGCGTCCGTCATTACGCTTTTGCTGCTCGGCGCGAAGAAACGCACGGCGGCCGCGCTCCGCGCGCTCGGCGCGGTGTACGCTATCCCAAGCCTCGCGCTCTTTTCACTGCTGATTCCGGTTCTGGGACTCGGCTTGCAGACGGCGGTCTTTGTGCTGGTGCTGTACAACCAGTTTCTGCTGGTGCGCAATTTCCTCGCGGGGCTGAGCGCGGTCGACGATGCCGTCGTGGAAGCCGCCGTCGGCATAGGCATGAGCCCGGCGCAGGTGCTCGCAAAAATCAAGGTGCCGCTCGCGTTTCCCGCAATCATGGCGGGGATTCGCCTTGCGGTGATTTCCACTATCGGAATCGGGACGATTGCCGCAATCATCAACGCGGGCGGAATCGGCGCGCTGCTGTTCGACGGGCTGCGCACGATGAATATGGCAAAAATCATCTGGGGAGCAATCCTCGCCGCCGGACTGGCGATTTTTGCCAACACGGCGCTCGAAGCGGCGGAACGCGCCGTCTGCAAAAAACTGCACTGCGGGGAAGCGGCGTAAGCGTTCCTCTTATGGGCAAGGTCCGGGTTCCTTGAAGGAATCCGGCATTTACGGCAGAGGCAGGGCAACAACCCTGTTTTTTTGTGCCCGCCGGTGAATCAGCGCACACCTCCGCGCCCGCGCAACGCATTTGTTGCCGCTTTTGCCCCGCCGCTTTTCGCTTATGCGCGGCAAACAGGCTTTGTCTCTCCGTCGCGAGCTTGCGAAGCAAACCCGGCAAGCGCCCTTTCCGCCGGCGAAGCTGCGGCAACTGTTGAACAGGTCTATTCAAAAGTCGCGCTTGCTTGCGCAACAGTCCCGAACATGAGCGCAACCATTCAGAACACGTGCGCAACCATTCAGAACACGAGCGCAACAGTTGCGAACATGAGCGCAAAGGTTCAGAACACGGGCGCAACAATCCCGAACGTGTGCGCAATCATTCAGAACATGAGCGCAACAGTTGCGAACATGAGCGCAAGAGTCCAGAACATGTGCACGAAGATTCCCGTTGCAGGTTGACTAAAAGAATTAATCAGTTACAATTCTTTTTCTTACTCGCCGTGCGCCCTGTACGTTGCAGGTTGACCAAAAGAATTAATCAGTTACAATGAAACGCGTATCATGCTGTTCCTTAGTATCGTTGCAGGTTGGCCAAAAGAATTAATCAGTTACAATATTATTTCTCATAGACGAATACCAATCGACGTTGCAGGTTGACCAAAAGAATTAATCAGTTACAATGATAGCCGAAGTGTCCATTCACGAACTTTAGTTGCAGGTTGACCAAAAGAATTAATCAGTTACAATTAAAGAGCACGCTAAACTGCGCGTCTTGATGTTGCAGGTTGACCAAAAGAATTAATCAGTTACAATGACCCCGGAGGTAGAATGACTGCAAACAGGTTGCAGGTTGACCAAAAGAATTAATCAGTTACAATTAGGGGCGCCGCTTCTTGAAGGCACGAACTGTTGCAGGTTGACCAAAAGAATTAATCAGTTACAATAGACGGTCACGCGCCTCGTCCAGCTTTTGGGTTGCAGGTTGACCAAAAGAATTAATCAGTTACAATTACACGCGGCGGGTTATGCAGAACGAACTGGTTGCAGGTTGACCAAAAGAATTAATCAGTTACAATCCGGGGTGTACCAGCCACGAGGACGGGAGGGTTGCAGGTTGACCAAAAGAATTAATCAGTTACAATTTTCGACCATATCAGTGGGGAGATTAACACGTTGCAGGTTGACCAAAAGAATTAATCAGTTACAATAATGCCCCAGACGGCATCAGCTGCCTCTGTGTTGCAGGTTGACCAAAAGAATTAATCAGTTACAATTTCTTCTCGTTCTATCGCACGAGCCTGTACGTTGCAGGTTGACCAAAAGAATTAATCAGTTACAATAAGCGTAAGAAAACACTTCTTTTCAGAATAGTTGCAGGTTGACCAAAAGAATTAATCAGTTACAATAAACTATCGTTCTTCGATGGCTCAGGTCAAGTTGCAGGTTGACCAAAAGAATTAATCAGTTACAATGTTTGCGTAAACGAGACCTTCAGCTTTTTTGTTGCAGGTTGACCAAAAGAATTAATCAGTTACAATAGCCATCTGCATCTTAGTCTGAGAAATATCGTTGCAGGTTGACCAAAAGAATTAATCAGTTACAATGGGAGGGGTGTCACTACCGTGTGGAAACGAGTTGCAGGTTGACCAAAAGAATTAATCAGTTACAATAAACTATCGTTCTTCGATGGCTCAGGTTAAGTTGCAGGTTGACCAAAAGAATTAATCAGTTACAATTGCCAAGTCCGAAAACAATGGCATGGTAGTGTTGCAGGTTGACCAAAAGAATTAATCAGTTACAATCCGTTCCTCCTCTGCATAAGATTAACGCGTGTTGCAGGTTGACCAAAAGAATTAATCAGTTACAATATCAATTTATATAATAAAGCGATATTTTCCGTTGCAGGTTGACCAAAAGAATTAATCAGTTACAATAGCGGCACTGGCGTCTTTGACCTGTGACATGTTGCAGGTTGACCAAAAGAATTAATCAGTTACAATGTCGTACCCATCCGTCTGTTGCTGTCGGTCGTTGCAGGTTGACCAAAAGAATTAATCAGTTACAATCTCCAGATAGAACGGGGACTTACACAACATGTTGCAGGTTGACCAAAAGAATTAATCAGTTACAATAATACGCTCAGCACCAAAGAAAACATGTATGTTGCAGGTTGACCAAAAGAATTAATCAGTTACAATTGATGGAATAAAAGTATCCAATTCATACAAGTTGCAGGTTGACCAAAAGAATTAATCAGTTACAATAAGGGCATCATTGGCAACGGCAAAAAGGGGGTTGCAGGTTGACCAAAAGAATTAATCAGTTACAATCATTACAAGGTACGACATAAGGTATTACGTGTTGCAGGTTGACCAAAAGAATTAATCAGTTACAATTAAACGCGCCGCTGTCTATGAGCGTAACCTGTTGCAGGTTGACCAAAAGAATTAATCAGTTACAATAGAACAGCTCGTTTTGCGCCGGCTTCCTTGAGTTGCAGGTTGACCAAAAGAATTAATCAGTTACAATGAAGGAGAAGACACTCCTTTTTCGTAATTTGTTGCAGGTTGACCAAAAGAATTAATCAGTTACAATGGACTATCAAACGAGGACGGCTCCCAAACAGTTGCAGGTTGACCAAAAGAATTAATCAGTTACAATATGTCCGACCGAACTTCTTTTTCTGCAAAGAAATAGAAATGGTCGGGCATATTTTTTCTCTCTGTTTTTCAGAATAACAGAAGTTGCGGGGAAGGATTTTTTTTGCGGTTTTTGTTTTTCCCCGCATAACTCTTAATGTTGCCATATTGTTTGTCCGTTATCGTAACAATGTCGACTTTCCCTTGCTCCGGCAAATGCCGCTCAATAAGCCCATAGTACTTTTGGCAGGCGTCCGTTCCGGAGAGCACTTTTATATATATCGAAAACTGCACCATGGAAAACCCGTTGTCAAGCAGAAAGTTTCTGAAATCGACAGCGTCTTTTCGTTCCTGTTTTTCAACGACCGGCAAATCAAATAAAACCATCATCCACATAAGCTCATACTTATTCAGAAGCGGATACCGTTTCATGTTTGCCTTCCCAGACAGGAATGTCAAAATCGCTCTTTTTCTCTTTCAGCGCTTTTGTATACGCCGAACACATATAGTGCATTCCCTGAAACAGCGGTGATTTGCCTTCCGTTGTCTTAACCTGTACCCAAAGGATATCCGTCAGCCGGCGCTTGATTTCCGGGGTGAGTTCGGCTTGTTTTTGCTGTGCCAACTGATACACGGATATATCGATAAGCGGGCGGAACGGCTCAAGAAAATCGTCGGCGAGGCAAAAGGGGTTTAACTGATTTTTGTGATAAATCCCGAATGACGGGAGCAAACCGGCGGCGCAAATAGCGCGGGCAATAGACGCGCGCGCTATGGCATATCCGTAATTGAGCAGCGCGTTGACGTCTTCGCCGTCTTTATCCCGAATAAAATCACCGCCGAACAGCGCCTTCCAGTATACTTTCGCGCCGTATGCTTCCCGATTATCCGAATCGCCTGATTTCACCGTTTTTGCGATACTTTTCAAGCGCAGCGCGGCGTCGTGGTTTCCGCACAGCGCGAGCGATTTTGCCTGATTTTCCAGTTTTTCTTCGATGACGCGTTTCCAAATATTCTTCTTAAAGGGAACGCTTGCGTCTATCTGCGTTTTTATGACGCCCGACTGCATATAGTGCCCCGAAACAGGTATAACCATTGATTGCGGGGCATAGTTCTTTCCGCACAGCACCGAAATGCCGCCGCGTTCGGCAAGCTCGTTCAGAATATGCTTTGAAAAAGACACGCTCTGTGCGCTGATTAGCAAAACCGCGACGTCGTCAAGCGGAACGCGGGCAACTGCCTCTTCGCCTTTGCTTATCTTCAAAAAACCGCGTTCCAGCGACAGATAGCGGTTTTCCTCGTGAATCTCTACAATCTGATGAATCATGGTTCTTTTTCGGCGTAATCCAGACAGGGATTATGTTTTCAGAAATCGGTTTGCTCCGAAGAAACGCTATGTTGCTTTTCGACTCACTGCACCAATCGGCGAAACGCGTATCTTGTGCGCGGCATACTTGCCGAACAACACGTTTACGGAAACAAAGTTTTGTCCTTCAACCGGTTTCCAACTTTTTTCGAGCATTTGTTCGGCAGTTGCGATTATCCAGCTTCGTGCGTCATCGGTTGCGTAAATTGGTCGAATATCCAGCCTGCCATCTGAACCCTTAAGTCCTGCAATTCTCGCTTTTTTCCACACCCCATTTTCCGCAAACTCAATGTAATCGTTTTTGTGGAGCTGGCAGATTTTTGTAGCCGCCGGATGCGGTTTATTGGCAAGCGCTTCCGGTTTTAGATTACTGTCCGTATCAATTTCCGTCCGGCGCACATATTGCGCTTTGTATTCCGGTTTTGCGCCGGTTTTTGTGGGCGGAATTTCCCAAATAATCGCCGCGAAATAATCTTCAGTTCCATAATAACGCCGTTGTTCTTCTGGCAATGATTTATTCTTTCTGGTTTTAATTTCCCACGGATTTTGATCATGGTTCTTATATCGTATGCGCTTGATACCAGTTTGTTCGCTGAATTTGACCAACGCTTTGTCAAACTTCTCATTTGGGTGCGCGTCAACAAACTCGCGCAACTTATTTTGAATGCCCATATCAACAATGCCAGCAATATTTTGTTTATTTTTCAAGTTGGCAAGCGGTATTCGGTTGACAAAGCAAGGACGAAACACCCGTATCCGGGGATAATCCGTTTGCATTTCTTTCACGGCAGCTTTGAAATCCTTTGTTTCGGCAAGCCGCTGTTCAAAAGCGCCGCGGACGCGCGTATCCTTTATGTGAGGGACGTCGTCCTTCGTAAGCTTTTCTATCGGCAGCAACGCTTCCTGCCGTATGCGTCCAAGCGCGGTTTCTTTTGAAAGCTTGCCCTGCGCGCCGTGGTCGGGCTTAAAACTCACCACGATATTCCGCATTTTCTCAATGATTTCAGCCCACAGTGGAAACAAAGGTACTTTAACCTTGTCAAGATTTCCCCTTGCATTTTCCGTCATAATTTTTTTTACCAATGCATGGTCGACTAATCCGATAACTACCGCGTCAAGAGCGTGGTGCCGGTGGTCTCTCCGGTTCTTTTTTGCTTCACGAAGCAATTTTGCTTTTTCTGCCTCTGCAATTTTTTTACCGTTGTCGGATAGTTCGTCAATTTTTTGCTTAATGCCGTCGGTATCCCGTTTCAAAATAGAGTCTAGATCCCACCTTTCACGAAGCAAACCTGTCATTCTGCCGGTAGTTGCCCAAATATTGGTGTCGTCAACCAGTGTTTTGAGATATTGCAGGTTGATTCTGGCAATATACTGGGTGTCTTTTAACTGCCGAGCGATAAACGCTTCTTTATCCTCAAATTCTGTAAGCGCGTCGGCAGAGAAACGCCTCCGCTTTGCCGGATTTTTTAATTGCGCTATGCGTCCACGAATAGCTTCCCACTTATAGCCCGCCGGATTCGCGTGAAACGCTTCGTAAGGCGTCCGTCCTCCTTTTATTTGGTTGCACTTCCAGTGTGCGACGGTTTTATTCGATTCCACGTCAAGCAACGTCTTGCTGAACGGCAATATGTGGTCAATTTCGATATTATCAGAAAACAATTCCGCCGCGTTGATTTGTTTTCCGCAATACAGACATTGACGCTCAAAAGCATTGCTCGCATTAAGTTCAACCCACAAGCGATATTTTAATCTATCGCTTCGGTTTGGAAACGAAATTCTAAATCCGTCTGTTATAGACTGATTGTCAATATCATTTTGACGTGCTCGCTGCTTTTGTTGTTCTGTGATTTCTTCTCTTTTCTCTTTACTTGCTTTTAAATCCCTTGATGTTTCCACAACAATCTGCGCCGGTTTCCCGTATTTTTTAATCAGCGCGTTCACCACCGCGCGCGTCTGGTTGAGCGCGACGTGCACGGTGGGATTTGCGATTTTGCCGTACTGTAACTCGTCCGGATTAGTCCCGGGCGTCGCTTTAACGCCCATAGTGGAGCCGCTCAGCGCTTTGCCGTAATAGGGCAGCAAATCGTATTGCTCTACCGACTGGTCGGAGTGCTCATACCCAAGCACCAGCGCCGCTTTATCGTATTGCAGTCGTGTTTCGCGCATCGTTGCAACGAGCGCCTCGGTAGCCTCTCTGCAAAAGCTGGCGGTGCCGGACGGAAACGGGAACCTGAGTATCGCTTTTCGCTGCTCCGAGGTCAGCGGGTATTTTTTCAAAAACCGCTCCGCTTCGGAATCTTCGTCAGTCGTAATCAGCGTTTCGATAAGCGCGTCCTGCTCTGCAAGCTTCATTTTATCATCCCACAGTTTGCCGAAATGCGTGTCTTTTCGCATTTCGCAAGCGGTAGCGTTGCCGTTTAATTTATCACGGTTGAGCGTTTCAAGGTTAAATGTGCCGTTAATCTTGAGCAAGGTGCGTATGCTGGAAAAACTCATTTCTTTTTTGTTGTCTAATGCGGCGATTAATGCGTCTTGCTGTGCCGGAGAAAGCTCTGTAGCCTTATTCGTTATAACATCGGTATACGTGAGGTTAAACACCTCCTGTAAAATACGGAACTGCTGCGAGCACGGCGTTGCCTTGAACGTCCGCTCCTCATCCATAAACTGGCACTTGCCTCGCTTCTGAGGTTCCAGTTTCCCTTGTTTGAAAATCGCCTCGTGAATCGCGTCCCAGCCAAGCGCCGGATAAAACGGCTCTTGCTTTGCCTTAATCGCCGCGAATTCATCCTCATACATTTGCCGATCAGGGTAAAAGTTTTTCAGGTTAGCATTAGACGAAAAACGAAATTCTTTTGTTTCGAACAAATATTCTCCAAGCGTTCTCATCTGCCCATTTTTAAGTTCATGCTTAAAACACTGTATCTTTTCGTTTTGTTCTGATTTTTCTTTTTTCTTATCATCCTGCTCATTTTGAGCATCTTTGCGGTTGCTCTTAAAGCCGCGCCGCACGCCCAGATGAAAGAGCGCGCGCCCCAGTTCGTGCGGCTCAAGCCGCTCGTCGAGCGCTTTCGCGCGCAGCGCATACGGGTCGAGCTGTTTAAGCTCCGCCGCTTCCCCGCGCAGAGACGGAAACAGCCCGTCTTTTTGCAAGAGACGAAAAAGCGTTCGCCGCCTGATTTTCCGCCGCAGCAGGTTTCGCCTGATACCCCGCGCCGTCCTCCGCGCGGCGGCAAGCGGCTTGCCGGTTTTCGGCTCCCGCCCGTCGGAAAAAATGCGGACGCCCATATCCTCGAGCTTTTCCGCCTCGTTCCGCCCGTTCAGGCTGAGAACCGACCAGCCGATAGAATTCGTTCCTAAATCGAGTCCAAGCCGCCAATTCATGTGCCGCTCCTTGCGCCGAATCATACTATACTCCGCGCGCGTTTTCCAGCGAACCGGCAAAATCCCGCGCGCGAGTCTTGACAGCAATCTGCCCCGCATGATACGCTACGCGCACTGGTTAATTGTTCTGGTCAACCTGCTAACAAGGAGCTTTTGCTCCGCAAAATCCTTTTATATTTCTTTTAGTAAGGAATATAAATAGGCTCACCTTAAAAAGGAAGCTGCGGCTTCCTTTTTTTATGTCCTTTCGCCGATATGCTTTGCCTATACGCCGTAGACTATGACGAATTTTCCCTCATCCTTTGCCTTTTTGAGCAGTTCCAGCAGCTCGGCGATATTGAAACCTGTCCGCCAGTGCGCCGAAGTTTTTCGCTCCACTATACCGATAAGCGCCGCGAGCGACTCCGGCGGGATAAGCGTTATCCCGTAACGCGCAAATCCTGTTTCGGGACGGCTAAAACAGTGATAGTATGTTTTGACTTCTCTAAAATCTTCTGCCCAGTCATTCAAAACGTCGTCGTCTATTGAAACGCAATGATATTTTTTCAGCGTATCTTGGTAGCTTCCTTCAAATCCTCCATAGTCTTTCTGTTTGTCAAAATCGTCGATTATCCCGAAATCTGCGTTGCAGGGCATGGTTGCGCGCTCCTTGTTTTGCCGGTAGGATACCGAATATGTTGCCGCTTTCTATGCACAAAGGGAGCGGACATTCGCCCGCCTCCCGTGCCGAAAACGCGGTGTTTTTCGCCCGAACCTTCCGTAACCGGCGCCGGTATACCACAAGCCGAAAGTAATTCCTAGAGAATCCGCCGGCGTTCGCCGTAGGGAACGTTCGAGTTTTCTGAAAAAACTCGGCGCATAGGGTGGCATATAGGCTTTGCCTGTAGGCAAAGGTATAAGGCGCTGCCGCGTTTGCGCCGCTTCGCTTATCGCAAACTCGCGGCGTATAGGCAAAACAGAGCGGCGGCTTGCCGGTTTTGAATAGGTCTATTCAAGACTCGCGCTTGCTTGCGCAACAGTCCCGAACATGAGCGCAACCATTCAGAACACGGGCGCAAAGGTTCAGAACACGAGCGCAAAGGTTGCGAACACGAGCGCAAGAGTTGCGAACACGGGCGCAACCATTCAGAACACGAGCGCAAGAGTTGCGAACACGGGCGCAAAGGTTGCGAACACGGGCGCAAAGGTTGCGAACACGGGCGCAAAGGTTCAGAACACGGGCGCAAGAGTTGCGAACATGAGCGCAATAGTCCAGAACATGTGCGCGAAGGTTCCGCAGGCAAGCGCGAAAGCTGCGCATACAAGCGCAAAAATCGCGCAAGCAAGCGGAGTCCGGCGTGCGCCGAGCGCGCGGCTCTGGATATTCCCCCCTCGGTGTGGTATCCTGCCGCGAGAGAGGCATGACGACATGATTACACTTAAATTCGGCGGCGCGTCGCTGGGCAGCGCGGAGCGGATCCTTGAATCCGCGCGGATTATGCTACGGCGCGCGGCGGAAGACCGCGTCAGCGTGGTGGTGTCGGCGGTCGCGGGCGTTTCCAACAGCCTACAGCAGAGCATAGACCGCTGCGTAACCCCGAGCGCCGGAATCGAGAACGCGCATATCGGCGCCGCGCACCTGCGCTACGCGGAAGCCCTCGCCGCCGTCCACGAGGAAATCTGCCGGAATCTGGAACGGTCGGTCGGCGGCTTCCGGGCGGAACCGGTGCTGAAAAAACTCGCGCCGCTGTTCGCCGAATACGGCGGACTGCTCGAAGCGGTGCACGCGATAGGCGAATGCCCCGCGTCGGTGCAGTGCCGCATTATGGGTTTGGGCGAGCGACTCTGCGTCCCTATCGTGGAGGCGACGCTGTCCGCGCTGCTTCCGGGCGGGCAGCGGGCGCTCGCGCTCGACTCGCGGGACTTTATCTACGCGACCGGCAGGCAGACGGAAGGCGACGTCGACTACGCCAAAACGGGTGCGGCGCTCGCGCCTTACCGCAGGGGCGAAAAAGGCGGCGAAGCGCGAATCCTCCTGTTCCCCGGCTTTATCTGCGCGTGGGGGCGCGACGAACCGGGACTGCTCGGACGCAACGGCTCGGACTTCTCCGCGGCGCTCATCGGCTGGGCGCTGGACGCGCGGCGCGTCGAGTTTTGGACGGACGTGGGCGGCATATTCGCCGCCGACCCCCGAATCGTGCCCGACGCCGTCATAGTGGACGACCTGAGCTACGAAGAGGCTATGGAGCTGTCGTTCTTCGGCTCGAAGGTGCTGCACCCCAAGACGCTCGCCCCGCTCGCCGAAAAAGGAATCGAGGCGTGGAGCCTGAACAGCCGGGACCCGTCCTGCCGCGGCACGCGAATCGGGAAGCGGACGGCGGGGAGCGGGAAGGACGCGGCGGAGGCGGTGCGGGGCATATCCTGCCTGAAGAATGTCGCCGTGGTGAGCGTGTCCGGTCCCGGCATGAAGGGACGGAGCGGAATGGCGGCGCGGACCTTCAGCGCGGTCTCGCGGGCGGGGATCTCCGTGCTGCTTATCACGCAGTCGAGTTCCGAATACACGCTGTCGTTCTGCATAGACGAGCGCTATTCCCGCGCGGTGAGCGCCGCGCTCGAAGGCGAGTTTGAGCTTGAAATCCGCGAGCGGCTCGTCAACCCGGTCGAAGTGCGCGGGGACAACGCCGTCGTGTCCATAGTCGGCGACAACATGAAGCAGAAGCGCGGCGTGGCGGCGACGTTCTTCAGCGCGCTCGCGTCGAGCGACATAAATATTCACGCCATTGCGCAAGGCTCCTCCGAGCGCTCTATCAGCGCGGTTACCGCGGGCGAGGAAGGGGACACGGCGGTCCGTGTCGCGCACCGGTTCTTCTTTCACACGGCGCAGACGATAGAGGCTTTCGTGTTCGGCGTGGGCGCAATCGGCGGCTGCCTCGTCGACCAGATACGGAGCCAGCTTCCGGGTCTCGCCGCGCAGAATATCGACGTGCGGGTGCTGGGAATAGCGCGGAGCGGCAGGATGCTTCTGAGCGCGGGCGGGGAAGCGCTCGACCTGTCGGCGTGGCGGGACGCGCTGGACGCGTCGGAGACCCCCGCGTCGCTGGACGCCGTGCTGAACTTTGTGCGGACGCACAAGCCGCTCAACCCCGTGTTCGTCGACTGCACCGCGTCGGACGGGCTGCCCGAACGGTACCTCGACATATTCAAAGCCGGAATGCATATCACCACGCCGAACAAGCGCGCCAATTCAATGCCTATGAGTTATTACCGCGCGCTCCGCGAGACGGCGAACGGAAGCCGCCGGCGCTTTCTGTACGAGACGAACGTGGGCGCTGGGCTGCCGATAATCGACACGCTGCAGAACCTGTTCAAGAGCGGCGACCGGCTCACCTCGTTTCAGGGAATCATGTCGGGCTCGCTGTCGTACATATTCGGGCGGTTAGACGAGGGGGCGGCGTTCAGCGAGGCGGTGCGGGAGGCGCGCGAGAAGCGCTACACTGAGCCTGACCCCCGAGAGGATTTGTCAGGAATGGACGTGGCGCGGAAAGCGCTCATCATCGCGCGGGAGGCGGGGCTTTCGCTTGAGCTGAGCGAGGTCGCCGTCAGCAAGGCGTTCCCGCCGGACTTCGACGATTCGGGCGACGTGGAAATGTTCCTGCGGAACCTGCCCAAAGCCGACGCCTATTTCGCGGGCTATATCGCGCGGCTCAGGCGGGAAGGCAAAGCGCTCCGAATGGGCGCGTCTATTGCGGACGGACGGTGCTCAGTCGGGGCGCTGGAAGTGGCGGCAAGCCACCCGCTCTACGCGGTGAAGGGCGGCGAAAACGCCTTCGTGTTCACGACGACGCGCTACCAGCCCATTCCGCTTTCCGTGCGGGGCTACGGCGCGGGCGCGGCGGTTACGGCGGCGGGCGTGTTCGGGGACATGCTCCGCACCGTGTCGTGGAACTTGGCGTTGCCCGTTCCCCCTGCGGGGAACGGGTAAGACGCATAGGCGCGCCGACTGGGACTGCACCGAGTTTGCTCCGCAAACCCTCGGCGTAGAGGTAAGCATCTGCGGGCTATCGAGAGGCGAAAGCCTGTATGCCGAGTTTCCTCAAGAAACTCGGTCGCACGTATCCGGTGTGCAGTAGCGCGCCGAATACGTGCGCATATACTATAGAAGACAAATGCGCGTATAGCGGAACGGCAAGCCGAGCGCGAGCCCTCCGCGCCTATGACAAGCTCTTGCGCGCAGGCGAGACGCCCGCATTCGGCGGCAGCTTATTCCCGCCCTTCGGCATACCGCTCGGCAGCCTCGTATGCGGAAAACTCCAGAAACCAATCTCAGCAGGCAACTGCGTGAAAATCCTCGGCAAGCCTTCTTGATAAACCCGGCAGGTTGTGCGCCGGGCATAAAAAAAGAGCAGGGCTTTTCGCCCTGCTCTTGCGCGCTGTCAAAACCGCTTCGTATGTGTTTCCTGCTTACATCTTCTTCGGCGGCTCTACCAAGATGTTTGATGAGAATGATACCCAACAATGTCTGTGTGGATAGTGTGTAATATGTATCGTGCAATCAATTCCTGCTCGAAGAAATCTTGTTTCCCATTCTCGAGCGTCTGCTGCAAAATACTCATAAACATAAGTCTGCTCGAATGTTACACCTGTACTCCCGTCTTTTCGTACTATGGTCTGTGGCGCGATATACTGTATTCCATCACAGTCCCCACGTACGCGAGCGCCATTGTTAAAATGAAACTCATAAGTTCCGTCGCCTTGTGTTGCTTCGAGGGCTTCACGGTTGGCATCTACTTCTGCATCAAATGATATGCCCGGCGACACATCCTGTTGGCAGGCAATCAGCGCCCCTGCCGCGGCGCATGCACCGACAGTCAAAGCAAACGCATTCTTTTTCATAAAATCCTCCACGAATTCTTTTATTATATGCTATATATAAAACATGTTTGGCGTTTTGTCAAGCGGTTTTGGCAAAAAACGGCGTCAAACGAGCCGCTCATACAACTTTCTGCGCCGCCCGTAAAAGTCTCCGGGCGACTCGGACAACTTTATGAGCCGCTCATAAAAATCTCTGAGAGATTTAGAGGTACCTCTGAGCCACTCATAAAAGCCTCCGAGCGACTCATACAACTTTCCGGGCTGCGCGTAAAAGTGTCCGAACCGCTCATAAATGCGTATGAGGACTTGAAAAACCCGGCAAGTGAATTAAGGCGCGCCTCTAATCCGCCCGCAAAAGCCCGCGAAGGCTTCCCTAAAACCGTTCAGCAGGGTACTATGCGGTGTTCAGTGAGCTTCTATGCCGCGAGTTTGCTCCGCAAAACTCGGTAGTACGCTACGGCGTGCGGCAGTTCCTTGAAGAAACTCGACATAGGGATAAAACCCATTTTCCGGAAGCTGCCACATGTCTCCGGACGGCGCAAAAACCGCCGGGGAAAGGTAAACAAGGAAGCAGGTATGACACGCACGGGCGATTATATGTCGGCAGACAGACCGGAAACGCGAACCATCGGCGTATATGCCGCCGGTTCAAGGGGCAGCACAAGCGCCGCGCTCACAGTCAGCGTTGCGGTTCACTAGGTAGTGTGGACTAAAGAGGAGGAGAGAGGTAAAAAGGGAGATATGAATGAAATACTCCACAGCAAACTATGGAATATTTCATTAAAATCGTTTTCGGCACCCTCAAACGCTGGCGAGGAATC